>DAOWER010000294.1 GCA_030638405.1 Candidatus Eiseniibacteriota bacterium
AGCCAGGAGCGCTTCGAGAAGATCGAGTGGTTCGGCGCCCGCTACATCAAGACCCCCGGGTGCGAGAGCAACGTCAAGGAGATCTACGACAAGGCCAACGAGCTCAGGCAGGATCCGAAGAACCGGATCATGAACCAGTTCGAGGAGTTCGGGAACTACCGCTTCCACTATTACTGCACGGGCAACTCCTGCATAGAGGTCGCTGCGGAGCTCGCGGAGAAGGGCATCGGCAACGGGAAGATCGCGGCGTTCGCATCGGCCATGGGTTCTGCGGGCACGATTGCCGCGGCCGAGCGCATCAAGCACGAGTTCCACGATGCTCTCACCATCGGCGTCGAGCCCATCCAGTGCCCCACCATCTACTGGAACGGCTACGGCGGACACGATATCCAGGGGATCGGCGACAAGCACGTCACGTGGATCCACAACGTCTTCGAGATGGACGCCATTACCTGCATCGACGACATCGAGTCAAAGAAGGGCCTGCAGCTACTGACCGAAGAGGCCGGATGGAAGGTGATGGCCGACCGCTACGGCGTGCCCGAAACGAGCATCCGGGAGATGTCGGAGATCATGGGTATCTCGGGCGTGTGCAACGTCCTGGCCTCCATCAAGACCGCGAAGTTCTACGGGCTCAAGGAGAGCGACAGCGTCTTCACGATCGCCACGGACACGATGGACCGGTATCACTCCGTGATGAAGCAGCTCGAAGATGTCTACGGGGTAATGGACGAGACGGAGGCCGCGGTGAGAACCGTGTCGATCTTCCACAAGGCCGGTACCGACTGGTTCAGCGAGGGAACGCGCCACGCAAGGCAGAGCTGGTTCAATCTTAAGTACTACACGTGGGTCGAGCAGCAGGGGAAGACCGTCGAGGAACTCGACGCCCAGCGCGACCCGGAGTTCTGGCTCAAGGAGCAGGCGAAGGTCGAGGAGACGGACAGGCGCCTGCGTGAACTGAGAGGCTGAGAGAGGTTTCATCTCGCAGGGAGGCGGCGGGGACGAGTCTCGGGGTGCGCCCGCAGACCCTGCTCCCCGCCGCCCTCTTCACTCCTGCGTTCGCCGCCCGGGATGTTCTCTATTGTCCATCCCTACTGGACGTGGTAAGATACCTGTGAAGTCTAGGCGGCAGGCCGGAACGGCCGCGGCGGCCTACCTTCCACAGCTTCCCACTGACATGACCGCTGCCCGTCCTGGACCGCCACACCACGTGTGAGGGGAGGCGAACCATGATGCGGCACGCGGCGACGGCCACGATTCTGCTCCTCCTTGCTGCACCGGTCTCTGGCACGGTCATCCACGTCGACTGGACGGGAGGCGGCGACTACACCACCATCCAAGAGGGGATTGGAGCGGCCGGCGAGGGTGATACGCTGTTGATAGCACCGGGCACATACACCGGCCCGCAGAACCGCGACATCGATTTCGGAGGCACCAATCTCGTCCTCAGGGGGACGGCCGGGAGGGACTCGACGGTCATCGACTGCGAGCAAATGGGCCGCGCCTTCTACTTCCACAGCGGTGAGGACTCCACGTCGGTAATGGAGGGCCTCACCATCACAAACGGCTACGCGGGAGTCGAGCTCTACGAGATCACCAGGGGAGGAGCCTTCTACTGCGTCGGCTCATCCCCAACGCTCACCGATCTCGTGTTCTCCAGTAACGTCGCTGGCTCATACGGCGGCGCCGTGCACTGCGAACTCGGCTCCTCGCCCACGCTGACAGATGTTACCTTCGTGGGTAACAGCGCGTACGACGGCGGCGGCATGAACAGCGGCTCCGGTTCCTCGCCGACGCTCACGGACGTCGTCTTCGAGGGCAACAGCGCGTACTACGGCGGCGCGTATGTCTCGGGAGAGAACTGCAGCGGGAGACTCACGAACGTCGCATTCCTGGGCAACGTCGCAAGCATGTGGGGAGGCGCGGCCAGCTTGGGGTCATACTGCTCCGACGTACTCACCGACGTCACGTTCGTCGGCAACTACGGCCACTTCGGCGGCGCAATCTCGTTCACCGGCGGCAGCACCGCAGTGGTTCGGAACGCGACATTCCTGAACAACGCGGGTGTGTATTCCGGAGCCGCATACTCCAAGTACGCATCCCCGACCATCGAGAACTCGACCTTCTGCGGCAATCACGGACAGGCAATGGGCTGCATCTGGGCCAGCAACTCCTCAATGACGGTGACGCGTTCCATCCTCGCGTTCACTACGGGCTACCCGGTGACCAGTTGCCCGTCCAACGACTACTTCAGTATCACGCATTGCCTCATATTCGGCAACGAGCAGGGAGACAGTCTGTGCGTGGCGTGGAACAACTCCCAGAACAACTATGACAATCTCTTCATCGACCCACAGTTCTGCGATTCCGCCAACGGTGACCTGACTCTCCGCGCCGGGTCGCCGTGTCTTCCCGAGAACAACGCCTGGAACGAGCTCATCGGAGCGCACGTCCGCGGATGCGGGCCACTTCCCGGAACATGGTTCGTCGATTGCGACAACGTATCCGGGCTCGAGGACGGTTCTCCTGAATACCCGTTCGACACAATCCAGGAAGGGATCGACGCCGCCGGTGAGGGCGAGACCGTGGCCGTCGCGGCAGGAGTCTATGCGGGCCCAGGGAACCGCGACCTCGACTTCGGCGGGACGAACATGACCCTGGTTGGGATAACGCGCTCCCACTACACCACCATCGACTGCGAGGATGCGGGCAGAGCTCTCGACTTCCACAGCGGAGAAGACGCCACCTCCTTGGTAGAGGGCTTCACCATTGCGAACGGATACTCGGCCGGGCACGGCGGAGCGATGGTCTGCGATGCGTCGTCACCGTCCGTGACGGGCGTGAGGTTCGTCGGCAACGAGGCCGCCACCGGCGGCGCGCTGTACTGCGCTGACGCCTCCCCCGCACTGTCTTGGGTCGTGTTCTCCGGGAACGAGGCGGGGATAGCAGGGGCCATGCTCTGTGACAACTCGTCCCCGGTATGCACAAACGTCAACTTCTTCGACAACCACGCGCATCTCGACGAGGGCGGCGGCTTGTGTGTCAGGAATGGCTCATCTCCGGTGCTCAGCGACGTCATGTTCGTTGGCAACACCTCTGGAGGCAGAGGCGGCGGGATGTGCGTATATGGAGCATCATCGCCGAACGTCGCAATGGCCACGTTTCAGGACAACTCGGCCGACGCGGGAGGCGGCATATGGTGCGGCGACCCCGGCCCGTCGCTGACGCTGTCAACCACCACGCTCGAGGGGAACGCCGCCTCCTGTGGGGGCGGCGTCTGCTGCGACGACGCCTCGCCGACGATTACGACGTCCATCATCGCATTCAGCACCGACGGCGAGGCCGTGGGCTGGGCCGAGCCAGGCAACCCAACCATTTTCCACTGCTGCATCTTCGGCAACGCCGGAGGCGACAGCCTGTTCGGCAACTACCACGACAACATCTTCGCCGATCCCATATTCTGTCCAGGGGAGCTGACCGTCCGGGAGGACTCACCGTGCGTGGCGTGGAACAACCCTTGGTATGTGGACATCGGTGCGTACTTGGCCGGTTGTGACGCGCCGTCGCCGGTAGAGGGCGCGTTCTACGCCACCGCCATTTCCTCGGATGCGATCCTGCTACGCTGGGTGATGGAGTTACTCCCCGGCATCGAGGGACTCAACATCTACCGCTCGACGTCGCCCGACGGGCCGTTCGAGCGGCTCAATGAGCGACCGATCCCCCCGGTGTCGCCCGGTGAGTACGAAGACGACACCGTCTGGCCCGAGACAACGTTCTGGTACGACCTCCGAGCGATGCTGGGCAACGGGACCGAGGAGCCCGTCGGCCAGTCGCCGGCCGAGGTCACGACGGAGGGCCGCCTTGCGCTCCGGCTCTACCCGGCCTCACCCAATCCGTTCACTGGCAAGACCAGCATCCGACTGGACGTCCCGGGGCACGCGGGGACGGCCACCCTCACGGTGCACGATCTGAGCGGCAGGAAGGTGACGACTCTGCTTCACGGTGTCGGCCGCGGCCGCCACCACGTCGAGTGGGACGGCAGGAACGCCCGGGGCACCGCAGTGGCGTCCGGCATCTACTTCGTCAGGCTCAAGGTCGATGACGAGATCAGGAACTCAAAGCTGACCGTTCTCAGGTAGGCCACGTCCGGGTCGCCCTGGCTTGGGAACAG
The DNA here is from genome assembly GCA_030638405.1 of Candidatus Eiseniibacteriota bacterium. Taxonomy (GTDB): domain Bacteria; phylum Joyebacterota; class Joyebacteria; order Joyebacterales; family Joyebacteraceae; genus JALGZG01. Next base: position 4,172 of record DAOWER010000294.1, read on the forward strand.
GCAGAGCGCAGGCGCTCGCCCCCGCCGCCTTGGTGGGGGCGTTACGCTGTCGCTGAACGCTCATGCGCCCCATCTGAAACTTGACTCCTGGCCCGTTTCATGCTAAAGTAAGAGTGAGCTTACTTTGTGAGGGGAATCATGCTTTCTCCCAGAAGCGCCGACTATCTCGAGACCGTCTACCTTCTCTCCCTGGAGAACGACACCGTGGGTGTGTCGCAAGTGGCGACAGAACGAGGTGTTACGGTCCCCACGGCGCGCTCTGCCATCGCGAGGCTCAGGAAGGACGGCTACGTCAGGCAGGAGCGCTACGGCAAGATCCTGCTGACCGAGCTTGGTCGGAGTCGTGCAGAATCCGTCTACAGGACGCACAGTGTGATCTTTCGGTTTCTTCACGACATTCTCGGCGTCGATGCCGAAACGGCCGACACCGAGGCGTGCAAGATGGAACATGGGCTGTCCGAGAAGACGCGGGCGCGGCTCGTTGAATTCCTGGACGAGCAGTGCGCGCCGGAAGAGGCGGGCGAAGTCGGAGGTGCGGCGCCGGCGGCCGGGCAATGACGAAGACACGGGCCGATGTTATGGCCGGGAGAGAGTGAGTGATGGATAAGGTCTTACTGGGAGTGATACTCGTCGTCGCGGTCTCGGTCCTCGTCAGGATTCTGTGGAGGTCCATCGCCCGCGCGAACGATCCGTCGAAGCCACCCTCGTGCGCCGGGTGCCCTTTCGACAGCAAGTGTGATATGCAGGACAAGCCCCATCTGGACGAGTGTGGGAGCGCGGCTGATGACAGCTGAGCCGAGAGTGCCGCTTGCAGCTCTGAATCCCGGCGACGCCGCGATGGTGGTCGACGTCAAGGGTGAAGGTGCATTTCGAAGAAGACTTCTGGACATGGGTTTCATCAGGGGATCTCTCGTCCGTGTCATCAAGCACGCGCCGTTGCGCGATCCCGTGGAGTACTGCATCGGCGGAACGCACGTGACGCTGAGACTGCAGGAAGCCAGGCAGATCATTGTTGAGCAGATTACTCCCCCACCCTTCTGCCGCAAGGAGGACGGCAGCGGACGCGGCAGGCGTCCCGGCAGGGGGCTGGGACGTGGAGGAGCATGGCGGAGAAGAAGTCGCTGACGATTGCCCTGGCGGGCAACCCCAATTCGGGGAAGACCTCGGTATTCAACAGCATGACCGGCGCGCGGCAGCAGGTCGGGAACTGGCCGGGTGTCACTGTTGAGAAGAAGGTCGGGTCGCTTTCCTACCGCGGCTACGAAATCGAGGTCGTCGATCTCCCCGGCACGTACAGCCTCACCGCGTATTCTGTTGAGGAGCGCGTCGTCCGCAGCTACCTCGTCGAGTCCAAGCCGGACGTCGTCATCCATGTGGTCGACACCGGCAACCTCGCCCGCAACCTCTATTTGACAGTTCAGCTCATGGAGCTGGACGTCGACCTCGTCGTCAACCTCAACATGTGGGACGAGTTTCTGGACTCGGGCTCGGAGCTGGACCTCGAGAGGATACACAGGCTCCTGGGCGCCCCCGTCGTCCCCACGGTCGCCAACCGCGGCGAGGGCATCGAGGCCCTCCTTGATGCGGCCATAGATCTGGCGGAGGACAGGGAAGAACACCATCGCCACGTCCCCATCTCCTACGGTCCCCACGTCGATGACGTTCTCGTAGAGCTCGTGAAGCAGCTCGAGGACGGCGGCGTTTCCACGCACGGCTATCCGCTCCGGTGGGCGGCCATCAAGATGCTCGAGGGTGACCGGGATATTCTCCGAATGACCACGTCCGGCAAGGATGTGTCTGATGAGGTGTCTCTTCACCTGCGCGATGTGGTCGCGCGCGCCACCAGGCACATCGGTGTCGCCACCGGCGCGGACGCCGAGAAGGTGATCTCAGAGGGCAGGAACGGCTACGTCGAGGGGGCGCTCAGGGAGTCGATGACGCTCCCCAAGACCGACCGCATGGAGCTGTCGCGACGGATCGACAACGTCCTCACCAACCGGTTCCTCGGCTACCCTGTCTTCCTGGCACTAATATGGATTCTGTTCCAGCTGACGTTCCAGGTGGGCGCCTATCCCCAGGGCTGGCTGGAGTCGGGGGTCGCGTGGCTCGCAGAGACGCTGGGCACCGCACTCCCTGAGTCACTCGTGTCGGACCTGCTCGTGAACGGCGTGGTCGGCGGGGTGGGGTCGGTCATCGTCTTCCTTCCGAGCATCATGATCCTCTTCCTGGGGATAGCGTTCCTTGAGGACTCGGGCTACATGGCCAGGGCCGCCTTCCTCATGGACAGACTGATGCACGCGCTGGGCCTGCATGGGAAGTCGTTCATCCCGATGCTCATGGGCTTCGGGTGCAGCGTTCCAGCCATCATGGCGACGCGAACACTGGAGTCCCGGCGCGACCGCATAATGACAACGCTGCTCGTTCCCCTGATGTCGTGCAGCGCGCGCCTGCCGGTCTACGTGCTCATAGCGGGAGCCTTCTTCGCCGAGCGGGCCGGCACCGTGATTTTCCTAATCTACGTGATCGGCATCGTGGCCGCGATGCTCGTGGGGCGGCTCTTCGCAAAGACCCTCTTCAGGAGCACTCCCGCACCGTTTGTGATGGAGCTACCCCCCTACCGGCTGCCGACAATGAAGGGACTGCTCATCCACATGTGGGAGCGCGGCAAGATCTACCTGCAGAAGATGGGCGGCGTCATTCTCGTCGCCTCGATCATCCTCTGGTTCCTGGGTGCGTTCCCCAGAGACGCCTCCACTATCGAGACCTACGAACAGGACATAGCGGCGCTGCGCGCGGCAGGCTCGGTGGAAGCGGCAGCCGCAGCGGACGCGCTCGAATCAGAGCTCGCAGCCAAGCTCGCCGAGGATTCCTACATCGGCAAGGCCGGCAAGGTCATCTACCCGGCGGTGAGGCCGCTCGGCTTCTCCTGGGAGATGGGCGTCAGCCTGATCACCGGGTTCGTTGCCAAGGAGGTCGTCGTCTCGACGCTCGGCGTCCTCTATCACGTGGACGCTACGACCACAAACGACGAACGTTCGCTGCCGGCGGCCCTAAAGGACCCTGCGGGCGGCATCACGCCGCTTGCCGGGTTCGCGTTCATGCTCTTCGTTCTCCTCTACACACCGTGTATAGTGGCTGTGGTAGCGGTCAAGCGAGAGATAGGCGCGAGGTGGATGGCGTTCTCTGTCGCATACCAGTTCGTGCTGGCATGGGTCGTCAGCTTCGGTGTCTATCAGATAGGAAGACTCGTCGGGCTGTAGCCTGAGAGCCAGCCCCGGCCCGGACACATCCGTCAAAGGGGAATCCGCACATGGAATCGCACCGCAGAGACCGGCGCGCCGTCGCACTTCGCGCGTCCGCCGCGCTTTCCGTTGCCGCGCTGCTTGTCGCGCCGTACATCGCCGTCGCCTCTCCGTCCGCCGCGCTCCCGGCTGCGCCGCAGACGAGGGTTTCCGTTGTGGTCGACACGATCCACGGACGCGTGATCGAGGATCCCTACAGGTGGCTCGAGGAGTTCGAATCGGATGAAGCGCAGGCATGGATCGAGGCGCAGCAAGTGTACCTGCGCGGCGTCCTGGACGCCAACCCGGACCGTGACGCGTTGCGTGCGAGGCTGGACGAGCTGTTCCAGATACCGAACCTGGGCTGGATGTCGAAGAAGGGCGAGCGTGTCTTCTTCATGCGCCGCGACCCCGAGAACGAGCAGTCCGTGCTCTACTTCACGGACGGGCTCGACGGCGAGCCGAAGCTCGTGCTCGACCCGGACACACTCGGGGAAGGGACCCGCGTGGGATTGGACTGGTGGTTTCCGTCGGTCGACGGGCGGATGCTGGCCTACGGTCTGTCCGAGGAGGGAAACGAATCCAGTGTGCTCCACGTGCTGGACGTAGATACGGGTGAGCTCCTCCCCGACCGGATCCCTAACACAAGAGCCGCGAGCCTCACCTGGGAAAGAGCCAGCGGGGGATTCTACTACACTCGCTTCCCCAGTCAAGGCGAGGTTCCCGATGCCGAGCTCTTCTTCCACCGCAAGATCTACTACCACGAGCTCGGAACAGATCCCGCGGCCGATCCGCTGATCTTCGGCGAGGGCCTCGACATGTACGCGTGGCCCGGGGTGTCGCTGTCTAC
>DAOWER010000008.1 GCA_030638405.1 Candidatus Eiseniibacteriota bacterium
TCCGGACGCCACATCCACGTCGCGAGGGGCGTTCTGGACCGACTGTTCGGAGAGGGGTTCCAGCTGACGAAGCTTCGCGACCTCGGGCAGCCGGGCGAGTTCGCCTCCGAGCAGACGGTGACTGTTGTCGGACGCTCGATGAAGGCGCTGGAGTGCGTGCGTGTTCTGGGGCCGGTGCGGTCCTACACGCAGATCGAGCTCTCCGGCACCGACGCGGTCCGCCTCGGTATCGACCCGCCCGTCCGGCCGTCGGGCGACCTGATCGGCAGCGAGACCGTCACGGTGGCGGGCCCGTGCGGATCGGTGTATCTCAAGGCGAGCGCCATCATGGCGACCCGCCACCTCCACATGACGGACCGCGACGCACGAGAGCGTGGAGTCGCGGACGGCGAGCGCGTGCGTATACGTTTCACGGGCGACCGAGCATTGGTTTTCGAGAACGTGCTGGTCCGCGTCGGGAAGAACTCGGCGCTCGAACTGCACCTGGACACTGACGATGCCAACGCCGCAGGAGTGCGGCTGCCGACGACCGTGAAGATCCTTCGCTGATCTCGCGGCCTCGCATACTTGAGGGAGGTGTGACACTTGTCAGGCCTTGCACTCGGGATGATCGAGACGAAGGGCGTCATCGGGCTTATCGAAGCCACCGACGCCATGGTGAAGACGGCGAACGTCACGTTGACGAAGTACGAGAAGATAGGCGGAGGCTACGTGACGACGTTGGTCAGAGGCGACGTCGGCGCGGTCAAGGCGGCGGTGGCGGCGGGTGCGGAGGCCGCGCAGAAGGTCGGCGAGCTGGTATCGTATCATGTGATACCGGCGCCTCACGAGATGCTGGAGGACGTACTGCTCAAACCGTAGGTGATCCGAGAGGGTTGCCTCACGGGTGATGCTGCAGGACGGCGCTGTGACGGACAACTGAATTCGGTCACAGGAGGAAGCGATGGGCGAGGCCCTTGGTTTGATCGAGACGCGCGGCTTCATTGGTATGGTCGAGGCATCCGACGCCATGGTCAAGGCCGCGAAGGTCACGCTGGTGCACTACGAGAAGGTGGGCGGGGGCTACGTTACCTCCGTCGTTCGCGGTGACGTAGCCGCGGTCAGAGCCGCCGTTGACGCCGGAACCGCCGCGGCCAGCAAGGTAGGCGAGCTGATCTCCACGCACGTCATCCCGCAGCCTCATCTGAGTCTCGAGGACGTGCTGCCGATCGGCAAGACGGCGCGGGCGAAGGCCAGGTAGGATGAATCTCGGTAGAGTCGTCGGGACGGTAGTCTCGACACGAAAAGATGAGAAGCTGGTAGGTACCAAGCTTCAGGTCGTCAGGCAGATCGATCCCGAGGGAAACGAGACCGGGGCGTTTGTCGTGGCCGTCGATGCTGTGGGCGCGGGAACAGGTGAGGTCGTGCTGTACGCGAGCGGCAGCTCCGCGAGACAGACGACGATCACGGCTGACCGGCCGGCCGACGCGGTCATCATGGCGATCGTCGACTCGATCGAGATCGGGGGCGAGTCAGTCTATACCAAGTAGCCTCATTGCGGCGATCCCGGATGGGGAGGAGGTCCGACCAGCCTGAGGGCGCGGAACTTCTGTCTCTCTAGGGGTCGCTGTGCTGTATCGGGGACGGGTCGATGAGTAGCGAAGAAGCGAAAATCGTGGCGATAGTCGACCAGGTCGTCGGCGAACTCAAGGCTCAGGGAGTGGATGTCAAGGCTCCCGCGCCTCCACCGGCGTTCGACGGCAGAGGCATCCTCGAGGACATCGACAGCGCCGTGCGCGCCGCCGGCAGCAGCCTCTCCGAGTCGCGTGAGATGTCCGGCGCCACCCGGGAGGCCGTGATAGCTTCGATGCGTCGGGCGGTGCTCTCGAACCTGGACCTCCTCTCCAAGATGGCCGTGGACGAGACGGGCCTCGGCCGCTTCGAGGACAAGGTGCGCAAGAACCGCCTGGCGGCGACGAGTACGCCGGGCATGGAGGACCTCCGACCGGTCGCCTATTCGGGTGACCACGGGCTGACGCTCGTCGAGCGCGCCCCGTATGGTCTCATAGGCTCGATCACGCCTTCCACGAACGCTACAGAGACCATCATCTGCAATGCCATCAGCATGGTCGCGGGCGGCAACGTCGTCGTGTTCAATCCGCATCCGAGCGCCAGGGCCGTCTCGCTGACCTGCATCGACGTGCTCAACCGCGCAATAGCTGCGGCCGGAGGCCCGCGGTCTCTCCTCCTGGCCGTGAGCGCACCATCGATCGAGACCGCGCAGGCTCTCATGGCACACCCCGATATCCGCCTTCTGGTGGTCACGGGGGGACCCGGCGTCGTCAGAGCCGCGATGCAGTCGGGCAAGAAGGTCGTGGCGGCCGGTCCCGGCAACCCGCCCGTGGTGGTCGACGAGACCGCCGACATTCCGCGGGCCGGACGCGACATAGTCGCCGGGGCCAGCCTCGACAACAACATCGTGTGCATAGCCGAGAAGGAGATAGTCGCGGTACGAAGCATCGTGGCGCCGCTGAAGACGGCGCTGACCGATGCCGGCGGCGTCGAAATCAAGGGAAGGTCCGCGGAGCGCCTGACCGAACTCATCGTGGAGAAGGACGCGGGACGCGGGAATCCCTCCAGTCTCCGCCGTGATCTCATCGGCAAGGACGTCGGCGTCATCCTCGAGGAAGCCGGGCTCCCGTGCCCCACGGGCGCGCGCATCGCCTTCTTCGAAGCGGACAGCTCGCACCCGCTCGTGTGGTCCGAGCAGATGATGCCGGTGATCCCGCTCGTGACGGTCGACACCGTGGACGAAGCGATGAACTTCGCCAGGGAGGTCGAACGCGGCTTCGGTCACACGGCGGTGATGCACTCGCGGAACATCGCCAGCCTCTCGAGAATGGCGACTCTCATGGACGTTGCCATCTTTGTCAAGAACGGGCCGTCGTACGCGGGTCTGGGCTTCGGGGGTGAGGGGTTCACTACCTTCACGATCGCGAGTCCGACCGGAGAGGGCCTGACGAAGGCCTCGACCTTCACGCGTGAGCGACGCTGCGCGCTGGTCGACTACTTCCGCATAGTCTAGCGGACAAGGTACTTCCGGCTCGTGGACCACCCGCCATGGAGGTTGTTGTGTCAGGAACGACGGTCACGGCGATCCAGAGGGCCGGCGTCGTGGGCGCCGGCGGAGCCGGGTTCCCGAGCCACGTCAAGGCGACCGCCAGCGCCGACGTCGTCCTGGCCAACGGCGCGGAGTGCGAGCCCCTCATGAGGGCGGACACGGAGCTCATGGCCCTCGACCCCAAGCGGGTCGTCAGAGGTCTTTCGCTCGTCCGCGACTCTGTCGGGGCGAAGCGGGCCGTGGTCGCGCTCAAGAAGAAGAATCGTCTGGCGATGGACGCGATCGCCGGGGCGCTGCCGGACGACGGTGGAATCGAACTTATGCCCCTCGCCAACGTCTACCCCGCGGGCGACGAATTCCTGCTGGTCTTCGAAGCGACGGGGCGCGTCGTACCTGAGGGCGGGATACCGCCGGATGTGGGCGTCGTCGTCAACAACGTGACGACCCTGGCGCAGGTGGCCGACGCGGTCGAAGGCCGTCCGGTCACCGACAGGATGGTCACTGTTCAGGGCGAGGTGGCGAGTCCCGGCACGTTCGTCGCGCCGATAGGGACCTCCATCGATGAGCTGATCGAGGTCGCCGGTGGTGCGCTTGAGCCCGCCCACGCGGTCATAGTCGGCGGCCCGATGATGGGGCATCTGATGGAGGCCGGCGGGCAGCCGACGACGAAGACGGTAGCGGGCGTCATCGTACTACCTCTCGATCATCCGCTCGTCTCGTCCATGAGCGCGAGAGAGGCGCAGGTGCTCAGAGTCGCCAGGGCCGTCTGCTGCCAGTGCATGGCCTGCACCGAACTCTGCCCGCGCGCGCTTCTGGGACACGGCCTCGAGCCGCACCGGACAATCCGGGCGATCCAGTACGCGGAGTTCCCGGAAGACCACAGGCACATCACCTCCGCTTACTTATGCTGTGAGTGCGGCATGTGCGAGCTCTTCGCCTGTCCGCTCGGCATACAGCCGAGGCGAATACTGGCGGACCTGAAGGCGGAGCTCGTGCGGCGGGGCGTTCCTAACCCTCACGTCAGGACGGCGCTTTCGCCGGACGACGTCAGGGAGTACAGGCAGATCCCGGTGGCGCGCCTTACGCAGCGACTGGGCCTCACGAGATACGATGTCGACGCGCCCCTTCGGGAAGGGAGGCTGCACCCGTCACGGGTAACGCTCCAGATGAACCAGCACGTCGGCGAGCCCGCTGCGCCAACCGTCAAGCAGGGCCAGGATGTCCTCAGAGGGGACGTCGTGGGTGAAGCCGACGAGGGAAGCATAGGCGCGCGAGTGCACGCGAGCATCAGTGGCGTGATCGAATCGCTGTCGGCGGAAGCCGTGGTCATCGCTGCGGCCTCCGCCGACAGCGGAACAAGTGAGCCTGGAGGCACCGGCCCTTGAGAGAAGCCATCGCACTCATCGAGACAGTGAGCATCGCCATCGGCATCAGCGTCACCGATGAAATGGCCAAGACGGCCAATGTCGAGGTTCTCGAGTCCACGGCGATCTGCCCCGGCAAGTACATGGTTCTCATCGCCGGCGACGTGTCTTCGGTCGAGTCCTCGCTCAAGCGCGGGATCGAGATCGGCGGCGACGTCGTCGCCGACACGCTCTTCATACCGCATGTGCACCCGTCCGTCTTCCCGGCGATCCTAGGGGCCACCGAGGTGGAGAGCCTGCGTGCCCTGGGCGTGGTCGAGACCTTCACCGTCGCATCGTCCATTCTGGCGGCCGACGCTGCCGCGAAGGCCGCGGGCGTCACGCTGCTGGAGATACGACTGGCCAAGGGGCTGGGGGGAAAGGGCTTCTTCACCATGACGGGGGAGGTCTTCGAGGTAGAGGCCGCGATGGACGCCGCGCTCATGGTGGCCAGGAGCGGCGGGAACCTCGTGAGGAGCGTCGTCATACCGAGCCCTCACGAGAAACTGGGCGGGAGCATCCTGTAGGCAGTCGGACTCGCGCCGGCACGCTGATGATTCGGCAGACCCGACCGGGCGCCGCGCGGGTGGACGCCCGCGAGGCACGACGGAGGCGATGCGTTGCACCTCTGCAGAGTGATAGGCACCGTCTGGGCCACCGTGAAGGTCGATACCCTGACCGGCTATCGGTTGCTGGTGGTCCAGCCGGTCAGCCACGACCTTACTGAGAAGGGCTATCCGGTCGTCGCCGTGGACACCGTGAGCGCCGCGCCGGGGCAGCTCGTCTACATCGTCAAGTCTCGGGAGGCGTCGAAGGCCCTCGAGGAGCCCTTCAACCCGGTGGACGCGGCCATAGTGGGCATCGTCGACGAACTGCGCACGTCGAGCTGACCCTTGTTCCGGAGGTAGCAGCGTGTTCATAGCCAGAGTCATCGGTGAGGTCGTCTCCACGATCGAGCATCCCACGCTCAGGGACAAGAAGCTCCTGGTCGTGGAGAAGCTAACTGAACGGGGCGACCCCACGGGCGACTCCCAACTCGCGGTCGATTCGGTCTCCGCGGGAGAGGGCGACACGGTGCTGGTCCTCGACGAGGGCAGCTCAGCGGGCCTGGTGACGAACCTGGACAACCCGCCCATCCGCACGGTCATTGTAGGCGTCATCGACAGCATAGACATCGAGGACTGACCTCTTGCGCTCCGAGTTCGAGACACGACGAGAGATCGTCGAGATAGGCAGAAGACTCTGGGACCGCGGCTACGTTGCGGCCAACGACGGTAACATCAGCGCCAGGCTCGGTGGCAGGATCCTGGTGACGCCGACGGGTCTGTCCAAGGGATTCCTCAAACCCGACGACATCGTCGTCGTCTCGGAGAGCGGCGTGAAGCTGTCGGGCCGGATCGACCCGACATCCGAGCTGCCGATGCACCTCGCCGTCTACAGGGAGAGGACGGACATCGACGCCGTCGTCCATGCGCACCCGCCGAAGGCAACGGGTTTCGCCGTGGCCGGCGTACCCCTGGCGCAGTGTGTTCTTCCGGAGGTCATTCTCACGCTCGGAGAGGTGCCGCTCGCCGGGTACGCGACTCCGTCCACCGAGGAGGTGGCTCGCTCAATCTGTGAGTTCATCCCGCGCTTCAACGCGATCCTCCTGAGCAATCACGGCGCGCTCACGCTCGGACGCGACCTGTCGCAGGCGTACTTCCGAATGGAGACCGTCGAGCACTTCGCCGAGATAACGCTCGCGGCGAGGGCGCTCGGCGGACCCTCACCGCTCAGCAGCGATGACGTGCGGAAGCTCTTGAACGTGAGGGAAAAACTGGGGTTGGGCGAAACCGTGGCCGACTGTTCGGACTGCGGCGCCTGTGAAGGAACAACTGCACGCCCTGAAGCTGCCGACGCCGCCGGGTTGACGGTCGAGCCGGACGAGGAAGAGGTTGTCCGAGCCGTTCTGGCCCGGCTGGGGGAGGTGCTCGACGAGAAAGGTGACCGAAGATGACACGAAAGGGATGCATCTGGGGATGGCTCATCGGTGTGCTTGGGCTGCTCGTCATCTTCCTGGTGACGATAGTGGCGATAGAGTCACTGCTTGGCCAGTCTCTGTCGTTCCCGAGCTATGGGGCGCGCGTCGGCCTCATCAGGGTGGAGGGAGGGATCTACGACTCCCGCCGGGTCATAGACGACCTGGAGCGAATGGCTGAGGACCCGGGTATCCGAGCGATCGTGCTCAGGGTCGACAGCCCGGGCGGCGGTGCGGCCGCCTCACAGGAGATCTACGACTGCATTCGCGGTGTCCAGGAGCAGGGCATACCGCTGGTGGTATCGATGGGTTCCGTCGCCGCGTCAGGCGGTTACTACATCGCCTGCACGGCGGACACCATATTCGCGAACCCGGGCACGCTGACGGGCAGCATCGGTGTCGTCATGTCGTTCACCAACCTCGAGGAACTCTTCGGGAAGATCGGTTTGGATTTCGAGGTCATCAAGAGCGGCAGGTTCAAGGACACGGGTTCATGGAGCCGCCAGATGACCGACGATGAGCGGGCTCTTCTGCAGGGGACCATCGACGACATCCACGCGCAGTTCGTCGAGGCGGTCGTTGAGGGACGCGGGATGGGTTACGATGCGGTCGCGGCCCTCGCGGACGGGAGGATATTCTCCGGCCGCCAGGCCCTTGAAGCCGGCCTGGTGGATCGCCTGGGTACCCTGGAGGACGCTGTGGAGGTCGCTGCACTGATGGGCGGGATCGAGGGCGAACCGCACGTGGAGGAGCCGGTCAGGCGTGAGAGATTGACACTGTGGCAGCTTCTGTCGGGCACCGCCTCCAACCTGCTGCAGCCGGAGGCCTCGAGCGTGGGAGCCCACTACATATACAGGCCCTCCAAGTGACCTGCACAAAAGGATTTGACAGACCCGGGCCCGATTGTTAGGATGTGATTCGCGTATCCTTGACGGATGAGGGTGACCCGTTTCCTGACGGTGGCGATGCGGTTGCGCCGCCCCCGGGGGGGCGCGCTCAAGGACAGGCAATCGGGACGCTGTCCGGGCGAGAGAGACGAGCTCCGACGACGGAGGTTCAGGGCCATGACGAAAGCCGACCTTGTGGATATCGTCGCAGGCAAGACCGGCCTCACGAAGCGGGATGTGTCCCAGGTCGTGGAGGCTTTGCTTGAGGCCATAAAGGCCTCACTTGCCCAGCACAGGCACATAGAGATCCGGGAATTCGGCACGTTCAAGGTCAAGAAACGCAAGGCCAGCATGAAGTACAACCCGCGGGACCGTTCCCAGAAGGTGGTGGTCCCGGAGAAGATGGTGCCGGTATTCAAGCCAAGCAAGTTCCTGAAGGAGAGAGTCAACTGGAGCGGGCAGGAGGAGGCGCCTGGCGGCACAGCGGGCCCCGAGTCCGTAACTGGAAGTTCAGAGGAGGCAAATGTCTAGTCTGAAGAAGAAGCGCAGAGCCAAGATGGCGAAGCACAAGCTCAAGAAGAGACGCAGGAAGGATCGTCATAAGAAGAAGAACCGCTAGGCAAGGACGTCCACAGTGTCGAAGAGGCCGCTCGACGTGAGAAGGGTGACGGGGCTCGTGAACCACGGGCCCACGGTGCTGGTGTCGTGCCGGCATGCGGGGCGGAGCAACCTCATCACACTGGCCTGGGCAACGCCGGTCAGCATGGATCCCCCGATGATAGCGATTGCGGTGGCGCCGGCGCGGTTCTCGCACGATCTCATAGCGCGTTCCGGGGAGTTCGTGATCAACGTCCCGGGCTCCGGTCTCCTGCGGCCCGTATGGCACTGCGGGACCACATCGGGGCGAGACGGTGACAAGTTCAGGGGAGCCGGCCTCACGGAGATTCGTGGGAGCGCTGTTCAGGCTCCTCTTGTTGGGGAGTGTTTCGGGCACGCCGAGTGCAGGGTGATCCACGCGCCTACGACCGGCGACCACACGCTGTTCGTGGGAGAAGTCGTAGCAGCTTCTGTCGAGAGTTCCGCGTTCGACGGCGGCCTGAGGCTGCGGAGGCCCTACCATACACTGCACCACCTGGGCGGCTCTCGCTTTCTCACATCGGCGGGAACACAGCTGAGTCCCGTCTAGGGTCTGTTCGCGAGTGAGCGGCCGGCAGAGCATGTCATCTCTTGGAGGCGCGATGAGCGACAAGAAGAGAGACGATTGGGGCGGCAGGGAGCGAAGGCAATCCAAGCGCGTAGAGGCACAGATTGCTCTCCAGCTCTCAGGGGCGGAAAAAGCTTTTCCGGGTGAATCCATCACGACGGAGAGCATCAACGTTGGCGCGGAGGGCGTTTACTGCCACGTGGGGCACTTCGTGGCGCCGCTGACGAAGCTCCAGGTCACGATGGTCCTGCCCCTGAAGAACAAGAAGGGGCAGGTGAAGAACGAGGTACTGAAGACACAGGCCGTGGTGGTGAGATGCCAGCCTTCGGGTGATGACAGTGGCGGTTACAGAATAGCCTGTTTCTTCACGGGGCTGGACTCCGGAACCAAGAGCACCCTCGAGAACTACGTCCAACAGCACGCGGGGAGAGCGTAGGCAGACCTTCGGGTTCCACAGCGCGGGCGGGTTCGGGAGTTCGCCAACTGCACATGAAAAGACGGCCCGGCGCATAGCGCCGGGCCGTCTGCCTGTTGTGAGGGCCACCGTCTAGAAGCGGTACGTCGCCTCCACGATGAGAGCGGATTCGTCGATGCTCTCTTCGTACGCGTAGTCGCTGTCCGCCCGCTCGTAAGCCGCTTTGATCCACGCTATGTCGACCGCCAGAACGGTGTCGATGAGAACACCGCCGCCCACCGTGAAGTAGGAGCGGTCGCTGAGCACTTCCAGACCGTTGTAGGCGATGGGACGGTGCACGTAGCCGGCTCGCACCCGGAGTGGCCAGGAGGGGATCGTCACCTCTGTGCCCACCCCGTATCCGAGCTTCTCGTCGTAGAGGGCCCGCCTCTGCAGCCCGCCCTCTCCCGGCTCGGTTTCTGTGATCCTGCCCGCGTAGTCCATCTGAGTCCAGTCTGAGTAGTTGAAGTCGACTCCGACGACAATGAAGTCCAGCGGTGCGTAGGCCACCCCTCCGCGGAACGCGAACGGCACCTTGATCTTGTCGGAGAAAAGCACGCTCCAGTCGGAGATTGTTGTGGAGTCCGGATCGGTGGCCACCAGCTCGGTGTAGCTTCTGGACGTGCCGTCTAAGATCAGCGTCGTCGGAGTGTCCATCGCGACCCCGACGGAAAGCCCCTCCATCACGTAGAAGAGACCGCCCAGCGTCCAGCGCCAGCCGCTGATGTCCGCCCGGTACTGCTCCGCTATGTGCACGTCGGTGTACCTGTCGGAGACGTCGTGGTCGTCGTAGATGTCCCAGAACCAGTCCTTCGAGTAGTCGCCCGTGAGGTAGGACACCGTGACACCGAGGGAGATGTTCGGGGAGGCGTCGAGGGCGCACGCCGTGGACAGTGCGGTGATGCCGCCGCCTGCGATGTAGTCCTCCTCACTGGCCCACACGTCGGTCCACGGGTCCTCGCCGGGGTTTTCCTCCCACGTTATCGCGTCCTCGTACGCCGCCAGTCGGTCGTCACTGAAGTCGTAGATCCGCTCTGCGCTGAGACCGAAAACGAGGCTGCCTCGGAACGTCGGGAACGGGTAGGCGAACCGGAAGGACGCGAAGTCGGTACCCGTCAGGTCGGTGGTAAACGGGCTGCCTGCCATTTCACCTTCGATTGCGAGCATGCTTCTCCTGAAACCGCCGGACAGCTCCACTCTGTGCAGCCTGGCCATTGCCGCGGGATTAGATGTGATGGCGGTCGCATCGTCCGCGACTGCCATGGACACGAATCCCATGCCGGCGGCCCTTGCGCCGGTCACGAGCGGGTTGGTCAGCGGTATCTCGCCCAGAGGAGCGACGAAGCCCGAGTCGGCGCGGGCGCCCGGCGCCGAGACCAGCAGCATGAGGGCCCCCGCAAGGACTGGGATGTACGTCAGCCGCTTTCTGCTCATCCTTCTCTCCTCGCTAGAAACCCTTTTTCGGCTTCGTCCACAGGTGCCGCTCGCCCTCTTCCTTCTCCTTCTGCTCGTCCTTCTTCTTGTCGTCGTTCTTGTTGTCCTTCTTGACCGGCGGGGTCGCGGGAGGCGGCGGGCGGCGAGTGCCGGACCCGGACTTGCTGAACCCCCAACCGCCCGGAGCCCAGCCGCCTGAGCTCCAGAGGTGCCTCGTGCCCGTCTCCACCCTGGGCGGTTCGTGATCGTAGCCGGGGTCCCACCACCAGTAGTCGTCGTACCACCAGGGGGCGCCGTAGTAACTGCCCCAGCCGTAGTGTGAACTGCCGTAGCTGTAGTAGGGGTGACCGTAAGGGTGGTAGTACGCGGCGTCCGCGTGGCAGTCCGAGCAGCTCCGGTAGTGGGTGCCCTCCTGGACCACGCTGCTCCCGGTGGGGTGCTTAAGAACCGTGTAGCACCCCGCGTTCAGGAGCAGGAGGGAAACCGTGAGCAGCGCGACCGCAAGCGCTATCCGTTTCATCGTGCGTCCCCTCTCTGTCGTTGCCTCGCCAAACACAGGCCATTTAGGACATGTCGGTGAATTCGACGGCCCGCTCACTCCGTCAATTCAACATAACACGCCCCAGGTGCCACGCCAAGCGGCGCCGTGAGGCGCCGGCGACCGGCCCCCCCGTGCCGGCTGCAAGCTCCGCGGGTGCTCGGAGGGGCTTGAGAGGGGCACGGGCGCGTGCTAGACTGTGCCCGGAACGTGAGAACGGAGGTTATGTGGTGGCTTTCTTCCGACAGAGGCGAATCCCCGGGGCCGGGGCGCCGCCAATCGGCAGCACCGTTCTGGCCGCTGCCTGCACCGTCGTTCTGCTCGGCGCGTGTGCCCGGCCTGCCGCCGCGGCAGAGCGTCAGCAGGAGGTGCGGCCCAATGCGCAGGCGTACCTGCACTACAGCCTGGGCCGGCTGATGGAGGTCAGTGGCGCGCTGAGCGACGCCCTGGTGCAGTACCGCAGGGCCGACTCGATCGACCCTGACCACTGCGAGGTCACCAACGCGGTGGCCCGCACGCTCTACGCACTCGGCATGCTCGCCGAAGCATACGGGAAGAGCGGGGAGGCCCTCGAACTCTGCCCCGACAATCTCGAGGCGCTCGCCATCCGCGCGGAGCTTCTCCTGGTTCGGGGCGAGCCCGGGGAGGCCGAGGAACTCCTGGCGAGCGCGGCTGTCGACCACGGCGCTCCGCGAGAGTTCGCGGCTCTCTACGGACAGGCCCTGCTCTCACAGGGGCGAATCGAGGAGGGAGCGGCGTATCTGCGCTCGCGCTCTGACGCGGACTCGCTAGACCCCACAATCGCATCCATGCACGGGCGCGCGCTGCTGCTTCTGGGGGACTCAGACGGGGCCGTCTCTGAGTTCAGACGGTCCGCTCGACTGGATCCGGGCAACAGGATCGTGATCGGGATGCTCTCGCGCCTCCTCGTCGCGCTGGACAGGCCGGAGGAAGGCGTGCCTCTGCTCGAGTGGATCCACGTGAGGTACGAGGCGATGGAACCCGAGCTCATCTCGCTGGCGGCCGGCTACTCGATGATGGGCGAGTCGACTCGAGCACACGCGATCCTCGACGAGGCGACCGCGAGGTTCGGAGACACGGGGGCCATCCTGCGGGCGCGCGGCGCCACGTACTACGGCGCCGGGGACTTCGACGGCGCCATCGATGCATACGAGAAGCTGCTTGAAATAGATGAGAACTCGGTCATCGCGCTCAATTTCATCGCCTACACACTGGCGGACGA
>DAOWER010000302.1 GCA_030638405.1 Candidatus Eiseniibacteriota bacterium
AAGCGGAGGCCCTCCGGCGTTGAGCGAGAGGGCCCCAATCTGGTAGCGGTGCAGGGACTCGAACCCCGGACACACGGATTATGATTCCGTTGCTCTAACCAGCTGAGCTACACCGCCTTTGGTGTTTCCGTCTCGGCGCGCAGTGACGCGCCTGCGCTTCTAAGGTATTGTAGCCCGGGCCGTGCGGCCAGTCAACCTGGAAGGACGGCCCCCGGGGGGCTCTGCGCGGGCCCCGGGGCGGTTCATGCACGCTCCGAGGACGCCGCATACTCGCAACCAAATCTGGCTTCGTGCATCAAATCACCTGAGGTAGAATGTGGGGCTGGGGTCTGGATTCCTCCCGGCCCCATCAGGCCGTACCGACCATCAGAGAGATAGCGGCGCGGTAGCGGCGAGAGACCGTGCAGAAGAACGGTCAGGAGGCAGTGCAGCAGCCATGAGATTGGATCGTTTCACACTGAAGGCCCAGGAGGCCGTACAGGCAGCACAGAACCTCGCTGCCGAGCAGAGCCGGCAGCAGATCACTCCCGAACACCTGCTGGTCGCGCTGCTCGAGCAGCGCGAAGGCATAGTCATTCCCATCCTTCAGCGACTGGGTGCCGACGTCGGCCGGGTCAGGGACGAGACTCAGGCAGCCATAGAGCGGCTTCCCGAGGTCCACGGCGCAGCCGGGAGTACCTACGCGTCCTCCGCTCTCGAGTCCGTGCTGGGGGCCGCCTGGAACGAGGCGCAGCAGCTCAAGGACGAGTATGTCAGCACCGAACACCTGCTGATCGCGATAGCGGAGGAGAAGGACGCGCCCGCGGGGGTGTCGCTCAGAGGCGCCGGCGCGTCTCGCGAGAACATCTTCAAGGTACTCAAGGACATCCGTGGCAGTGTGCGCGTGACCGACCAGAACCCGGAGGAGAAGTACCAGGCGCTGGCGCGCTACAGCAAGGACCTCACCGACCTCGCCCGTGCGGGCAAGCTCGACCCCGTCATCGGACGCGATGAAGAGATTCGTCGCGTCATCCAGGTGCTGTCGCGGAGGACCAAGAACAATCCCGTCTTGATCGGAGAGCCCGGTGTGGGGAAGACGGCGATCGTGGAAGGACTCGCGCAGCGCATCATCGCCGGGGACGTGCCGGAGGGTCTCAAGAACAGGCGGGTCAACGCGCTCGATATGGGTGCCCTGATCGCCGGAGCGAAGTACCGCGGTGAGTTCGAGGACCGGCTGAAGGCCGTGCTCAAGGAGATAGAGGAGGCGGAGGGCGAGGTCATCCTCTTCATAGACGAGATGCACACGATCGTGGGCGCCGGAGCGGCGGAGGGCGCCCTGGACGCCTCCAACATGCTCAAGCCCGCGCTCGCCCGCGGGGAACTCCACGCGATCGGCGCGACGACGCTCGACGAGTACAGGAAGCACGTGGAGAAGGACGCGGCTCTCGAGCGGCGGTTCCAGCCCGTCCTCGTGCGTGAGCCCACGGTCGAAGACACGATAGCCATTCTCCGCGGACTCAAGGAACGCTACGAGGTGCACCACGGCGTGCGCATCAAGGACGCCGCGCTCGTGGCGGCGGCGGTGCTGTCGCATCGCTACATCGCGGACAGGTTCCTTCCCGACAAGGCCGTGGACCTCATGGACGAATCTGCGTCACATCTGAGGATGGAGATCGACTCGATGCCGCAGGAGCTCGACCGGGTGGAGCGGCGCGTGATACAGCTCGAGATCGAGCAGAAGGCACTCCAGAAGGAGAAGGACGCTCCGTCGAAGGAGCGTCTCGAGAAGGTAGAGGCTGAGCTGGCCGACCTGAAAGAGAACTCCTCCGAGATGAGGGTCCAGTGGGAGAACGAGAAGGAAGCCATCGGGACGATTCGCGAGACCAAGGCCGAGATCGAGGCGACGAAGGCTGAGTACGAGCGTGCGGAACGCGAGGGAGACCTCAACCGGGCCGCGGAGCTGCGCTATGGCCGACTGACCGAACTCGAGAAGAAACTCGATGACGGCAACGCGAAGCTCACCGAGCTTCAGAGCGGACGGCAGATGCTCAAGGAGGAGGTGGGTGAGGACGACGTGGCGGAGGTCGTTGCGATGTGGACCGGGATCCCCGTCGCGCGGATGCTCGAGGGCGAGCGGGAGAAGCTCCTGAAGATGGAGGAGCGCCTCCACCATCGAGTCGTGGGCCAGGACGAAGCCATATCGGTCGTGTCAGACTCAGTGCGCAGGGCGAGAGCCGGCCTGCAGGACCCGCGCCGTCCGATAGGATCGTTCATCTTCATGGGGCCTACGGGCGTCGGGAAGACCGAGCTTGCCCGCGCGCTCGCGGAGTTCCTCTTCGATGACGAGGACGCGATGGTCCGCATCGACATGTCGGAGTTCATGGAGAAGCACTCGGTCGCCCGCCTCATCGGGGCGCCCCCTGGCTACGTGGGATACGAAGAGGGCGGGTATCTGACGGAGGCGGTCAGGCGACGTCCGTATTCCGTGGTCCTGATGGACGAGATAGAGAAGGCCCATCCGGATGTGTTCAATGTCCTCCTCCAGATACTGGACGACGGGCGGTTGACCGACGGCAAAGGAAGGACCGTCGACTTCACGAACACGATAGTCATAATGACATCCAACGTCGGTAGCGAGTGGATTGGTGAACTCGGCGCGAACGATGAGGACGAGATGCGCAGGCGCGTGACTGACGCTCTGCGCGCGCAGTTCCGCCCCGAGTTTCTCAATCGCGTCGACGAGACGGTCATCTTCAAGTCGCTGTCGCTCGAGGAGATCAAGGAGATCGTCGACATTCAGCTGCGACGACTGAAGGATCTTCTTAGCGAGCGCAAGATGAGCGTGGAGCTGACAGACACGGCGAGGGAAATGATCGCGCAAGAGGGGTTCGATCCCGTGTATGGGGCTCGTCCGTTGAAACGGGCGCTCCAGCGCGAAGTGCAGAACCCACTCGCGGTCAGGATCCTGGAGGGGGAGTTCGAGGACGGAGACACCGTTCTCGTCGATGTCAAGGATGGTGGTATGACCTTCTCCGTGAAGAAGTAGGCTCCGCCCGTCTCTGCGGCCGGCGAGTCCCGCTGGACCTGAAGCCGGAGGAGCGCTGGCTGGATCGGGAACGTGTAGAGCGCCCTATCCGGTGATGAGCCTGGCCACTCTGAGCAGATCCAGGTCGATCCCCTTCTTTTGAGTGCAGACGTCGGCGAGAGGTACGAGCGCTATCTCATCACATACGATCCCGACCATCTGGGCGCTGGCCCCGGACGCCAGGGCATCGACGGCCGCGCAGCCCATCCGGCTCGCGATCGTCCGATCGAAGGACGTCGGTGAACCGCCGCGCTGCACGTGGCCGACGATGCTGACCCTGTAGTCGTAGCCGGTGCGTTCCCGGACCGCCGAGGCAAACGCGATGGCGCCACCTTCGCACGCTCCCTCGGCGACGACGACGATGAAGCTCGTCTTTCCGCGCTTCTTACCCTCCGCGAGAACACTGCAGGCCTGATCGATGTCGAAGGCCATCTCGGGGACCGCGATCTCCTCCGCGCCACCGGCGATTCCCACCTCGAGCGCTATCGCGCCGCAGTGTCTCCCCATCACCTCGATGAAGAAGATCCTGTCGTGGGAATCAGCCGTGTCGCGGATCTTGTCGATGGACTCGAGTGCGGTGTTCACCGCGGTGTCGAAGCCGATGGTATCATCGGTTCCCGGGATGTCGTTATCGATGGTCCCGGGAACACCCACGACGGGCAGGCCGTGCTCGTTCGTCAGGTCCAACAGCCCGCGGAAGGTGCCGTCACCGCCGATGCCTATCAGTGCATCGACACCCGCGTCTGTGAGCTTTCTGGCCGCCTCGGCCCTGCCGTCCGGATTCCTGAATGCAGCCGAGCGGCTGGTCTTGAGAATCGTCCCGCCGAGCTGGATGATGTTCGACACGGAGCCGACGTCGAGGCTCCTGAAATCGCCGGCGATGAGGCCGGTGTAACCTCGGATGATGCCGGTGACCCCGATGCCGCGCGCCACCGCGGTCCTGACGACCGCCCTGACAGCTGCGTTCATACCAGGGGCGTCGCCTCCGCTCGTGAACACGCCGACGTTCGTCACGTCCGCCATGAACAGGCTTCTCCTCCCGGCGGATGCCGGGCGTTTCGGTCTCTTCTCGTTGAGTGGGATCAGAAAGCTACTTCAGGAGGATCATCTTCCTGGAAGCGCTGAACTCCCGGGCGTCCAGGCGGACGAAGTAGATCCCGCTCGCCACGCTGCGCCCGCGGCTGTCGCGGCCGCCCCAGGTCACGCTGTGAGTGCCCGGATCGTGGTGACCGGAGTATAGCGTTGCGACGCGTCTGCCCGCAACGTCGAAGACGGAGATGTCGACGGTGCCACCACCGGCGGGGATGTCGTAGTCGATCGAGGTGACGGGGTTGAACGGGTTAGGCGAGCTGTGACCCAGCCGGAACATCGACGGCATGGTCTCCTCGTGCTGAGCGAGGTCACGTCCGGTGATATCCGGATCCGGGGGCGCCAGCAGGTAGGGCCAGTAGCGGACATACCCAATGAAGATCCTGCCGACCGGTGGAGCCGAGCCCCACCAGTTGCCCCTGATCTGCAGCGGGAACCCGCCTTCCGTGTAGTTGGCCACGGCGGCCGCCGGGTTGTCCATGATGCTGTTGTTCCCGGTGTCGCTGCCCTTCAGGTCGCCGAGGTTAGGAAGAGCGCTCGATTCCGCGGAAACCCCGATAGTGTTGCCTGAGATTGTGGTCCAGCAGACCGTGGGTTCTGAGAGCCTGCGGCAGAGGATACCGTTAAGCGAGTTGTCCGTGATCGTGCACCCGTCGAAGCTCGGCGACGACGTCTGGACCAGCACGCCGTGTCCCGCGTTCAGACTCATGGTGCACATGTCGACGGAGGCATCTGAGTGCCTGTAGAACATCACGCCGGTGCCGTGGGTCGTGTTCGTGAACGAGCTTCTCAGGATGCTGTGGGACGAGTAATCGTCGCACCAGAGTCCTCCTGAGACGTTTCCGTCGAAGACGCAGTCCGTGATGGCTCCGCTCCCGCCGCTGAGATACATACCCAGGCTGTCCGACTGCGAGAAGCTGCTTGCGGTCGCGTCGAGCACGCACCCTGTCAGATGGGCTCCGACACCGCTCTCGTACACGCTGCAGTTGTCCAGGACGACCGTGGCCTGATTCCCTCGAACGCCCACGGACGCGCACGAGATGAGACACGAAGAGAGAGACGCGGACGACCCGGTCTTGAGATCGATTCCGCCCCAGCTGCCGGGCGTACGCTCGGGCGCGGAACGCATGACGATCTCGGCACCGGGGTGCCCGATTGCGGACAGCTGGCCGTAGACCTCCAGCGATGGCGAGGTGTCACTGTCGAACTCGATCACGACGTCCGGGAGAACCGTCACCGTAGCACCATGCTCGATGGTGACGTCACCGGTGATGAGGTACCTTCCGAACAGCGTTGCGCCCTCGGCAATGCTGCCCGCGAAGGGCTGAACCAGAATCCCGTTCCGCGCGTGATTGCCCCCGGGACCCTGCCACTCCACGACGGGCTCAAACGCGGTTCCGCCGAGCCCGAACGCGAAGACCAATCCCTCACCGGACGACACGCATGCCTCCAAGGCTCCGTCACCCGTAAGATCGGCGACAAACGGTGAGGCGGACCCCGCTCCTGGCACGGGAATGGGCCGCAGCAGCCGGTCGCCGTCCGAGTCGAGCAGGTGCAGGAAGCCATCTTCAGTCAGGATGACCGTTTCCATCTCGGCATCGCCCCTCAGGTCCGCAATGGCCAGGGAGGCAGCGGGTTTCGCTGAAAGCGGTGAGTTCCAGACCTCGGCGCCGTTACTGAGAGCGTAGATCCTTCCGGCCGCGGTGCCGGTCACGACGTCGGCGACTCCGTTGGAGTCGATGTCACCGATGGCCAGAGCCACCGGTGTGGTGTCCAGTACGGCGGTCCAGGTCTCGGTGCCGTCCTCAGCATTGAGGCAGTACACTCCGCTACCGATGGCCGCAATCTCGAGGACGCCGTCGTCATCAAGGTCGGCAAGTCCCAGAGCGCCGATGGCATCCGCACTCAGCTGGACCGGCGGCCACAGCTCCGTCGGCGGGATTTGCGCGCACGAAACGGCGCCCACCTTCCCTCCAAACGTGCCGAAGACGACGTCGGTGACTCCGTCCAGGTCGAAGTCGCCGGCCGCGGGGGTTGCGCTGGCGGGGTCACCCGAGGGCAGCGAGTGGGACCAGATCAGTTCCCCGCCCTCGTCCACTGCTATGATCTTCGAGCTTCCGCCGAAGAACATCTTCGTTGCCAGAAGCACATCAAGGTCACCGTCCGCATCCGCGTCGGCCAGCACGGGGGAGCCGACAGGGTCATCCGTGACGATTTCCCAGATGACCTGTCCCTCCGAATCGAAAGCCGCGAGGCCCATTCGTCTCGTGGCGACAATCTCGTTCGCTCCGTCGCTGTCGAGGTCTCCCACGGCCGGGGCGATCTCAGGCCCGTAGTCGGCCGGGGCCGTCGCCGGGTCGGTGACCCACACGGTCTGCCCCGAGGAACTCAGCGCACGAACGACCGCCTCGCCTTCCATGATGAAAATGTGCGTTCCCGCTCCGCCGAGTCTCGCCAGGCAGGGCCCGGAGGCGTCGGGGCCCGCATCCGCCGGGAATCCTATCACGTGCGGGTAGACGTAGATATTTGAGGTGGCCGTGTTGTTGCTTTCGTCGATCTCGTCGATCGTCCCGTTCGGGTCGACCGTGACGTCGAGCATGTGCCACGTGCGCGAGAGCGCGGGGATCACCACCGTCACGGCCTCGGACGACCAGTCGCCGATCGAGGGGATGATGATGTTCTGGGAATAGGAGCCCGCTGCAGAGACGTCGGTCACACGGAGCAGCACGTCCGTGGCTGTCAGTGTGCTCGTGTTCCTCACGGTGATCTCGAGCGTCAGGTTGTCACCGACGGCCGGAAGCTCGGGGGTCGCCACGATCTCATGCGGTCTCACGAGGAGTTCAGGCTTGTCGGTCGGGCCGGCGTACCACCTGTAAAGGAGCGCCGGGTCACCGAAGAG
>DAOWER010000119.1 GCA_030638405.1 Candidatus Eiseniibacteriota bacterium
AATCCCTGCTTCCTCTCTTCTCGGCGCTCCGTGGCCACGCGGACCCGCAGAGCGCACGGGACGCCGCGCCGTGTGTTCAGCAGATCCTAGGGAGCTGGACGCCCTCGAGCATGACGACGGGGCGCTCGCCCCCGACCACGGTGCGCAGCCTGACGCCTCCGCCTTCTGACACGGCACCGATGACGGCCGCGTCGCGACCCAGCGGGTGATCCCTCATCGCTTTCAGGATGGAGCCTGCCGACGATTCTGGAGCGATCACGATCATCTTTCCCTCGTTCGCCATGTAGATGGGGTCGAACCCAAGGATGTCGCAAACGGAACGAACTCTCGGATCCAGCGGGAGCGCGGACTCGTTGATCTTGATCAGCACACCTGAGCGCGAGGCTATCTCGTTCAGCGTCGTCCCGAGGCCCCCGCGCGTCGGGTCGCGCATGACGTGGACGTCCGGGCACGCGGAGAGCACGGCCGCGGCGAGGCCGTCCAGCGACGCGCAATCGCTCTCGATGGTCTGCTCGAGTTCAAGCGCCTCGCGGGCTACGAGTATGGCGGTCTCGTGGTCTCCTATCGTGCCGGAGATGATCACCGTGTCCCCCGCACGCGCGCGGTTCCCGGCCACGGTCGTTCCGGCCGCGATCAGGCCGACGCCCGCCGTGTTGATGACGAGCCCGCCGATCCCGCCGCGCTCGACGACCTTCGTGTCGCCGGCCGCGACGGACACGCCGGCCGCGTCGGAGGTCCGGGCGATCGAGTCCAGCACGCGAGCCAGGTCGGCGATCGGGAGGCCTTCCTCCACTATCAGCCCCAGCGTCAGGTAGGCGGGCCGCGCCCCCTTCATCGCGAGATCGTTCACGGTCCCACAGACGGAGAGCTTGCCGATGTCGCCACCAGGGAAAAAGAGCGGCTGGACCACGTAGGAGTCGGTGGTGAAGGCCAGCCGGTCACCCTCGCCGGCGGAGGCGATGATGTCGCCGATGTCCGCGGCGTCGTCCAGCCCGTCCAGGACCGGGTTCGAGAGCCGCGCGACGATGAGTTCGCTGATGAGCTCGTGCATCAGCGCGCCGCCGCTCCCGTGTGCCAGCTTGATCTTGCCGCTCTCGTCCATCGACCACTTCTCCTCTGTCCGTCCGGCGCTTCACGTTCACACTTCGGAGCTGTTGCCTCGATCGTACTTGTAGAAAGCCGCGCACGAGCCTTCCGTCGAGACCATGCAGGGGCCGACGGGGTCGCGCGGTGTGCACCGTCCCGCGAAGAGCGGGCAATCAGTCGGGAGCTTCAAGCCCAGCATGATCTCGCCGCAGATGCACCCGGTCGGGCCGGCGGGCGGAGGAACATCGACGCTAAGCCTCTGCCGCGTATCGAACGAACTGTAGCGCTCGCTGAACTCGTAGCCGCTGCCGGGGATCGTCCCTATCTCTCTCCACTCCGCGTCGCACTCCTCGAACACATCGGCCAGGAGCGCCTGAGCCGCCCTGTTACCCTCCGGTGTGACGGCCCGCGCGTACTGGTTCTCCACGCGAGCGTGCTCGCTTCTGTCCCTGATGGCCCTGACCTGCTCGAGCAGCATCACGAGCCCTGCGAGGATGTCCAGGGGCTCGAAGCCCACGACCACGCACGGCAGGTTGCGGTCGCGGGCCACCGGCCCGTAGGCGTCCGAGCCGATGATGGTGCTCACGTGCCCCGGACAGATGAACCCGTCGAGCGCGCGGCCGGGCAGGGCGGCGAGCATGTCGAGCGCGGTCGGCACGGTTTTGAAGAACGGCAACACGGAGAAGTTCGCTATCCCGCGCCTGTCGGCCTCGACCACGGAGGCAGCGACGGTCGGCGACGTCGTCTCGAAGCCGACTCCGACGAAGACCACTTCGTGGTCCTTGTTCCCTTCCGCGATCTCAAGCGCCTCGAGCGGGCTGTACAGGATCCGCACGTCCGCGCCCTCGGCGCGCTCGGCCTCGAGGGACGATTTGGACCCCGGCACTCTCATCATGTCGCCGAACGTCGTCAGGATGATACCGGGTGTCCTGGCCACGGCTATGGCCCTGTCTATCTCAACGAGGGGTGTGACGCAGACCGGACACCCCGGTCCGGACAGGAGTCTCAGGTCAGATGGCAGCATCGAACGCAGCCCGAAGCGCGAGATGGCGACGGTGTGCGTCCCGCACACCTCCATCAGTGAGACCGGCTCCGTCACCATCGTCTCGATGCGCTCGACGAGAGCGTGAGCCGCCGGCTCGGACCTCAGGGCTTCCTGGTCGATCATTCGGTTCCCCGCTTAGCCTCATCGGCCTGACTGCGGTGGCGCTCTGTCGCTCCCGCTCCTCCGTCCCCCGACGTTCCTCGCCCGCCCTCGTCATCGAGCGCCTCGGCCAGCTCCCTGAAGAGGCTGAGCGTCTCCTCGGCCTCGGCTTCGTTGAGAACCTGGATCGCGAAGCCGGCGTGAACCAGCACGTAGCTATCCACGGCCGCCTCCGGAACGAGGATGACGTTGGCCTCGCGAGTTATCCCGCCGAAGTCGACGCGCGCGGTGTCGCCGTCGATCTCTAGTATTTTCCCCGGGACTGCCAGACACATGTCGATTCACCTTCCACTACAGCATTGCCGCCCGCGCCCGCTCGCTCGCCACCACGGCCTGGCCCAGCGATATACCACCGTCGTTGGCGGGCACTTCCCTGTTGACGAGAACGGTCAGGCCGTCGCCCGCCAAGCCGTCGCTCAGGCGCCTCAGCAGGTACCTGTTCTGAAACACTCCGCCGGACAGAGCGACGGTCCTGATGCCGCGCGAAGCGGCGATTCTCCCGCACACCTCGCGGCAGAACGCCACCACCGTCTCGTGGAATTGAGATGCCGAGCGCTCGCGCGGGTCGCCCCGCATGGCCGACTCAGCAAGTGCGCGAACGGTGCGAGACGGGTCAACGACGAGCGTCTCATCATCCTCGGCGATGTCGTAGGGATACGCGCCCGCGCCCCTCGCGCCGCCCGCGTCGCCCAGCAGCGACTCCAGCTCTATCGCGGCCTGAGCCTCGTAGCTGATCTCGTGGCAGACCCCGAGAATCGCGGACGCGGCATCAAAGAGACGTCCCGCGCTCGAGGTGTCTATGGAGTTTACGCCCTTTTCGATCTGCTGCACAACGAGATCCACTTCCCCTGCAGGGACATCGCCGAACATGCGCGTCGCTACGCCTCCCAGATCCTCCACACCCGCCGCGTGCAGGTGCGACAGCGCCACGCGGTACGGGTGCCGGATGGCGGCGTCTCCGCCGGGAAGAGGAATGTACCTGATGTGGCCCACGCGCTCGAAGCCCGTCAGGTCCGCGACGAGGAACTCGCCGCCCCATATCTTGCCGTCAGCCCCGTAGCCCGTGCCGTCGAGCGCCAGGCCGATGACCGGGTCTGTCGCCCGATTTTCGACCATCACCGACGCGATGTGCGCGTGGTGATGCTGAACGCCCACGAGCTGGACGCCCGTTCGGCCGGCGACGAAGTCACGAGCGAACCTCGTGGCCAGGTAGTCGGGATGGAGGTCGTGAGCAACGATTGTTGGCTCGAAGCGGAACCACCGCATGAACTTCTCGACCATCTCCTCATAGAGATCGAGAGTGGCTTGGTTCTCCATGTCGCCAATGTGCGGGCTGACGAACGCGCGGCCGTCCTTGAGCAGGGCGAACGTGTTCTTGAGCTCGGTCCCGCACGCGAGCACGTCGGTCGTGTCCGCGCCGAGGTCGATCGGGTATGGAGCGTAGCCGCGCGAGCGGCGCGACATCATCGTGTGCCCGCCTTCCACGAAGACGACCGAGTCGTCGTTCCTGTTCACTATCTCGCGGTTGTGGGTAAGGAACGTCCGCGTGATTCCCGGCAGGCGCTCGGCGGCCTCCCCCACCGTCGCCACGATCGGCTCTCCCGCTGGATTGGCGCTGGTCATGATCAGCGTTTCGAGCTCGTCCTCGAATAGCAGGTGGTGCAGAGGCGCGTACGGCAGCATGATGCCCAGGTAGGCATTAGCCGGAGCGACGAGCCGGGAGAGGCGTCGGGCTGCCTGGGCGCGCTTCTTCAACAGAACGACAGGGCTCCAGGGGCTGGTCAGCACCTCTTCTTCATCGGACCCCACGTCCGCTAACTCCCGCGCAACGGCCAGCGAGCGGCACATCACCGCGAAGGGCTTCGCGGGTCGGCTCTTCTTCTCGCGCAGCGCCCGGACGGTCGTGTCCAGGCTGGCGTCCGCAGCGACGTGGAACCCGCCCAGGCCTCTGACGGCGACGATGGCGCCGTGCCTCAGGAGCCAGCGCGCGGCCGCCGCGGGGTCGGACTCCGCGAGCGCGGCGACCTCGTCCGGCATCCTGACGTAGCTTCGGCCGAGGACGGTCTCCGCGAGGTCCTTGCCGGGCCGGCCGGGCATCACGAGCTCGAGTGACGGGCCGCACGCGGGACAGGCGTTCGGCTGGGCGTGGAACCGGCGGTCCAGCGGGTCATCGTACTCCGCCTGGCAACGCTCGCACATGTGGAAGACGCCCATCGATGTCTTCGGGCGGTCGTACGGCGTGTCTTCGATGATTGAGAACCTCGGCCCGCAGTTCGTGCAGTTGATGAACGGATAGTGATGTCTGCGGTCGGTGGGGTCAAGGAACTCGGCGAGGCAGTCCGAACAGACCGCGACGTCCGGACAGATGAGCGTGCTCTCGCTCGGATCATGCTCGCTCGTGCGAATCTCGAAGCCCGCAGCTGAGGTGGGCCCGGCCGGCTCCGACTCAACCGACTCGATCCTGGCCAGGACCGGCGCCTCGACGGTCAGGTCGCGCTCAAACGCTGCCAGCGCTTCGCCGGGTCCGTTCACTTCAATGACGACCCCACTGCTGGAGTTCGCGACCCAGCCGGCGAGCCCGTGCCGGCGCGCAAGCCGGTACACGAACGGCCTGAAGCCGACTCCCTGTACGACGCCCCTGACTAGCAGCTGCCTGGCCATTGAGCCTCCACACCGGGGTCCCGGTGAACTGAAGTGCCGCAAAACCAGTTATTTTACGCCCCCGGGGGCGCTTTCGCAAGGAGGCGTCCCACCCAGCCTCTATCCTTGGACTACCGAGCTAGTCAGGATATGTGCTAGCTATCTGAGGCGTAGTCGGTTATGATTCCCTTGGGCTTGCGCGACAAACATCCGTGAGGGTCAACACAGGCACCCAGCTCGTCCCGATGCACCCTCAGCCGGTGTGTATGTGGACGCTGGCACACAGAGGAGGAACCAATGAGACGGATTGGTATTGCCATGATGATGATGATGTGCACCGT
The DNA here is from genome assembly GCA_030638405.1 of Candidatus Eiseniibacteriota bacterium. Lineage (GTDB taxonomy): Bacteria > Joyebacterota > Joyebacteria > Joyebacterales > Joyebacteraceae > JALGZG01. Next base: position 5,272 of record DAOWER010000119.1, read on the forward strand.
CGCCATTCTGGCGGCCCCGATGGATGCGCGGGCACAGCTGTTTCTACCGAGTGTGGAGTACGGCACTGGAGCCCAGCCCTCATCCGTAGCGACAGGCGACCTCAACGAGGATGGGAAGCTTGATGCTGTCGTGGCGAACCACGCCACTCACTCCGTGACGGTGCTTCTGGGGAACGGCGACGGGACGTTCTTGCCTGGCGTAGACTGCTCACCCGGAGTGGGTCCGCACGGTGTTGCACTCGCCCGCTTGGACACAGACTCCCACCTTGACATGGCGGTTGCCTGTTACGACGGGTACGTCTCTGTCTTCCTGGGCAACGGTGATGGGACGTTCCAGACACACGTCGAGTACGGTGCCGGATCGGGCCCCGTGGCCACGTGTGCGGAGGATTTCGACGGGGATGGCGATCAAGACCTTGTGGTCGTCAACATTGTCGGAAATAGCGTGTCTGTCTTCCTCGGCAACGGTGACGGGACCTTCGAGACCGCCGTCGATTACTACGCGTGGCTCTCACCGCGCAATGTTGCCGTTGGAGATCTGAATGGAGACGGGGCGCCGGACATAGCAGTGCCGAACGAGAACGGTTCTACTACTACCGTGCTTTTCGGAAACGGTGACGGGACCTTCGGGACACCTGTGCATAACTACTGTGGGGGCATCCCGTTCGGCATTGCCATCTCTGACCTGAACGGTGACGGAGATCTTGATCTGGCAGTGGCCCAAAGGTCGGGCGGCAGCATTGTCGTTTTCCTGGGGAACGGCGACGGGACCTTCCTGTCTCCCGTGGGATATGGAACGGGAGCCGGGACCAGCTTCGTCGGCGTGCGTGATCTGAATGGAGATGGGATGCCAGATCTGGTGGCCACGAACACGTTCTCTCACAATGTCTCGTTTCTGCGAGGAAACGGTGATGGAACGTTCCAACCCAGCGTCAACTACGCAGTAGGTGCCAACCCCTTCCATCTCGCGATCGGTGATCTTAATGGAGATGACAACGGTGACGTCGTCGTCGCAAACCAAGGCGGCGGGAGCGTGTCAGTGCTCCTGAACACCTCCCCCGTGCCCGAGCCTGTGATCACGCGCATCGCTGATGTGGCCAACGATCAGGGTCGCCAGGTAAGGATCGAGTGGGTGAGGTCGAGACACGACGCGCCCGACGATTCCCTCGGCGTGACCGGCTACGAGCTCTACCGTCAGGAAGATGAGCGGTCGCTGTCTGGTATTGCATCGGAAGTGCCCGTCGGCATTGAGACTGCCCACCTCGAGCGGGACCGGCTTGCGGGGTGGGACTACATCGCCACGATTCCCGCGCACACGGATTCTGCCTACCAGTGCGTTGCACCCACCCTGTGTGACTCGACCGAGGCACACGGCGAGTGCTTATCGACGTTCCTCGTCCGGGCAACGACGGCTCTGCCGTGGGTGTACTTCGACTCCGAGCCCGCAAGCGGGTACTCGGTCGACAACCTCGCGCCCGGAGTACCTGCGGGCCTCGCCGTAGCATACCACTCCCCCGGTGGGAATGACCTGTCCTGGGACGAGTGTGAGGACCCCGACTTCCAGTACTTCAAGGTGTACCGAGGGAGTAGTGAGGAGTTCGAGCCCGCTCCGGAGAACCTCGTCCACATGACCATCGGTCGAGAGTGGACCGATCCTGACGGAACTGGGTGGGACCACTACAAGGTCTCGGCGGTCGATCACGCAGGTAACGAGAGCGGCCCGGCCTCACCGGAGACCGTAACTGGCATCGAGGACGTGATCCCGAAAGCGTACGCGTCGAGCCACAACTTCCCGAACCCGTTCAACCCGATCACGCACATCGCGTTCGACGTTCCGGAGCCGGGAGGTTCCATCACCCTGCGCGTCTACGATCCCGCGGGGCGCGCTGTCAGGACGCTGATAGACGCGTGGATGTCACCCGGCCGCTACGCGGAGGTGTGGGACGGAAGAGATGGAGACGGGGTTGAGCTCGGGAGCGGAGTCTACTTCTATGTGCTTGAGGCACCCGGTTTCTCGGAGCGCCGCAAGATGGTTCTCCTGAAGTAGCGCCGCTACGATCATATCGTTCTGAGGCGGACGATTGCCGAACCAGCAGGAGGTCGGCGGTCGTCCGTCTCTCTGTTTGCGGTCGCGCGGGTGGGCTGGAAGTCATCAATAGTAGAAGCTGATCTGCACGAGGCCGCTCGTCGGCGTCCCGCCGTACTCGCTCACGATCGTCGTGCCCTCGGGAGGCGCACCGTGCGAGACGTAGGCGCTGGCCGTGAGCGTTACGCTGTCGGAGAAGACCCACACGACAGCCGGGAAGATGACGCCGGAGCCGTCCACCGGGCTTGTCAGCCAGGTGACTGACAGCGGCGTGACGCCGGCGAACCCGTAGGACAGCTGGACGGCGCAGGCGTGGCGTCCGAGCACCTGGCTGTCCCCGCGTACGTACCGCTCCAGGAAGGCCGGGTCATCGAAGTAGTCGGACGCGTCCTCGATGTCGGGGAACCCGAATCCGGAGTAGTGGTACTCGGCAACGAGCATGAGCCCGCCGGCGAGGTCGAACGTGCGCGAGCCGCCGACGACCGTCTTGACCGCCACGTCCTCGCTCCCGAAGGACCCGCCCGCGGGCAGCGGCTCGGGAGACAGGAAGACGGCCGCCTCTCCGTGGAGCTCCGCGTCGAGCACCGGGAACGACAGCGAAGCGCCGTAGAAACCGTCCTCGCACCGCGAACCGGCGAACAGCTCGCCGTCCACGTCCCCGACGTACCCGTGCACGCGCCCGACGAAGGCCGACTCCTCCATCGACTCCCCGAATGCCGCCACGGCATCCACGGATATCAGATCCGTGACGGGTGCCCTCAGGCGGACGGCGTCGATTCCCCTCCGCCATTCCCGGTCGCTTTCGAGTGGTGAGAACGGCGCGAATATGTCGACGGCCCCGAACACCAATCCCCTACCCCAACCCACCGCTTGTCTTCCGACCTTCACCTCGGCCCGCGAGAGCGAGAGTGAGGCCACCGCC
>DAOWER010000207.1 GCA_030638405.1 Candidatus Eiseniibacteriota bacterium
GGATTCTCCCTGTCACGCCATGATTGACATGCCGGCCCTGCTGAGGCATACTGCACACATTGAGTCCGCCTCATCGTGCTTGCTCGGACAGGAGGGTCTGCCATGCCGGCACCGAAACGGACGGCCGCAGCAATCCTCGAGCGCCTGCTGCAGGGCGAGTCCCCCGAGGAGAGACTGAGTGCACTCCGAGCCCGTCCCCCGGACCAGGAGCCCCTTCCTCCGCCCGTTCCCGACGGCTCGGATCACACCCGGGATGGTCTTGAGAAGCGGCGCGCGCACCTGCGCGAGCAAGGGATCGCGATTGAGCAGCTCGCCCGTGCGGGTCCTGAGATCGCGCCTGACATCCTGGCCGGCAACATCGAGAACCTGGTCGGCTTCGCAGGGCTGCCCGTCGGTGTCATCGGCCCCCTGAGGATCAATGGCACCCAGGCGCACGGTGACTTCTACGTACCGCTCGCCACGACCGAGGGCGCGCTCGTTGCCTCCTACCATCGTGGTGCACTCGTCATGAGCCAGGCGGGCGGCGCATCGGTGATCTGCACGGCGGAGTCCGTTTCCAGAGCCCCCTGCTTCGTGTTCGAGACCATGTACGACGCGGCCGGGTTCCTCGCCTGGGTCATTCCCCGCTACGATTCGCTGCAGGATACGGTCGCGCAGACATCGCGTCACTGCAAGATCAACGACGTAAGAACGGTGCTCTTCGGCAAGGAGCTCTTCCTTGTCTTCGAGTACACGACAGGTGATGCGGCGGGACAGAACATGGTGACGCTTGCGACGGACGCGATCTGCCGGAAGCTCGTTGACGAGTCGCCCGTGAAGCCGAGCCGCTGGTATGTCGAGGGGAACATGTCCGGGGACAAGAAGGCGACCATGCTCTCGTTTGTCTTCGGGCGGGGCAAGAAGGTCGTCGCGGAGGCGATGATCCCTCGAGAGCTGGTCCGAGAGGTCCTGCACACAGAGCCCGCTGAGATCGTCCGCTACTGGAAGACCTCCTTCTTGGGAGGAGTCCAGAGCGGGTCTATTGGCGTGCAGGGGCACGTGGCGAACGCGCTCACGGCGATGTTCATAGCGTGCGGTCAGGATGCGGCGTGTGTCTCGGAAGCCTCCGTCGGCGTGACTCACATGGACCTGACGGCCGGCGGAGACCTCTACGCCTGCCTGATGCTGCCCAATCTGATCGTCGGGACGGTCGGCGGCGGAACGCATCTCCCGACGGCGCGTGAATGCTTGGAGATGATCGACTGTTACGGAGAGGGCAAGGCACGGAAGTTCGCCGAGATCTGTTGCGCCGTTGCACTCGGGGGCGAGATCTCCATCGGCGCGGCGATGGCCGGCGGGCGCTTCGCGCACGCCCATGCCAAGTACGGAAGGAAACCGCCCAATGAGAAGACTGAATGAGAGTCTGACTCGTCGCCCGTGGCTGGCTCTCCTGCTCCTCGCGCTGGCCACGGTCCCGTTTCTCTGGGGGGCGATGCATGCGCGCGTCGCGAATCCCCTCGAGGGCTGGTTCGTCCGCGGTGATCCCGTGCTTGCCGACTACCGAGCCTTCCTCGAGCGCTTCGGAAACGACGAGGTCGTGCTGGTCGCCGTCCATTCAGCGGACGGCGTCTTCGTCCCGTCGACGCTCAGGAGTGTGGAGTCGGCAACACAAGCGCTCGCGCAGGTCGAGCACATCCGCTCCGTTCTCAGCATCTCCACGGTGCGCATCATCGAGCCGGACACGGAGGGACCCCGCGCGCACGAACTCGGCGCGCGCTACCCGCTGACGTCCACAGACCCCGCGGTGGTGCGAGGGCGCCTTCGAATGGACGCCGTCTCCTGGGAAGCTCTCGTCTCCGGTGATGAGAAGACGACGCTTCTCTACACGGTGCCCGATGTCCTCGAGGACGACAGCGTTCGAACGGCGTTCCTAGCCGAGATCAGGGAGACCCTGGACCGCGAACTCGACGGGACCGGGCTCGAGTACCGCCTCGCGGGATCGGGCGTCGTCTTCGATGCCATCAACGAGGCCTCAGCGCAGGACATCTCACGGGTCTTCCTGCCTGCGGCGATCGTGGCCACGATTCTTCTGTTCCTCGCGCTCAGGAGCGTTGTCAGAGTCCTGGTGGCGCTGCTGGCGGCCGGCTTGGCGACGACCTGGGCCGTCGGGCTGTTCGGCCTGACGGATGTCCCGATCAATCTCGTGACCACGACGGTTCCGACCATCGTCGCCGTCATCAGCATGGCGAACGCCATCCATCTGCTCCGTGACGCGCCGGCCGCAGAGGGAGCGTCGGCCGGTTCCTTCTTCCTCTCGCCCGTAGTGAGGGCGTGCTTCTTCTCGGCACTGACGAGCGCGGCCGCGTTCGTCGCGCTGACCGCCTCCGATATCCAGGTCCTAAGAGAACTCGGAGGCTACACCGCCGCGGGCATCATGGCGTCGTTCGTGGTCTCGGTGCTCATCTGCTTCCCGCTCGGGAACATCCTGAGCCGGCGCTTCCCCGCCGTGAAGCACGAGCGCGTCGGCAACTGGCTCGGCCGCGTGGGGGAGGGCATCATCCGGCGCCGCGCCGTCGTGTTCGCCGTGGTCGGCGTCGCAGCGATCGCCGCTCTTGTTGGCTGCTTCCGGCTTCGCATCGACACTTACAGCCTCGGGTTCCTCCCGGAGGACCACGCCGTCAGGCAGGACAGCGAGTGGATCGAGGAGCACTGGGGCTACTACTGGCCGATCATGTTCGAGGTCACCGGGTCCGAGGGCGACTTCGCAGAGCCCGACATGGTGGCGAAGCTCCTCAAGTTCCAGAGAGCTCTCGGGGCTCACCCGGACATCGGCGGGACCCGGGCGTTGCCCGACCTCTTCCGGTCGGGTGTCGACGGTGGAGAGCCCCTGGTGCCCGATGATCCCGCCCTGGTCCGCCAGACCGTGGAGACGCTCCGCGCTCTCCTCGGGGCGGACGCGATGGAGCCGTTGGTCGACGCGTCGTACTCGCAGGCGCACGTGAGCGGGCGGGTCAGGATGCAGAACGCGGCCTCGCTCGCCGCCACCATCGACGATGCGATCCGTCGCGGGGAGGACGCCTTCGGCTCACGCGTCATGATCAAGGCCGTGGGCTACCTGCCCCTCTACGTCAAGCTCACGCGGTA
>DAOWER010000027.1 GCA_030638405.1 Candidatus Eiseniibacteriota bacterium
GGAAGATGGTGATGCTGAAGTAGCCGGACGGTTCCGTGTGGTTCGTTCCGGTGATGTTGTCTGCTCCTTAAGGGAGCAAGACGGAGAGACGGGCTTCAACGAGACAGCGGGAAGCACAACGTGTCGCTTCCCTGCTGGACTAAGTCCGTGCTGGACCAAGGGGGACCCGAGAGGGTCCCCCTTCCTCGTGTCGGCCACGTGCGGATCCTCACTGTGTGCTCGAGAGCGCGCTAAACTTCAGCGCGGATTTCGTGTCGAATGATGTGAGTCGGGAAATAGCAGAGACGCTCACGCGCATCTGACACTTCACAGCCCGCGCAAGACTAGCAGGTCTAGTGAACGGGCTCTTTGTTTGCCCGCGGGACCGCACACAGGACGTCTGTCTACAGATTCGGATCGCGCTGTACCTGCAAGGCGCTGCTCACTCAATGCGAGCGCCCCCGACCGCAGAGGGAGCCCCAGTTCCAAGCACGGTGCTCCGTTCTGGCGGGGAGTGAGGAGCCCTGAAATACCACGTGAGCCCATGAACAGGGCTGTTTCTCAGTTCCGAAGGGGGATCGCAATGAAATGGAAAGCCCCGGTGGTTCTGGCCGTCTGCGCAGTGCTCGTCGCATGTGCGAGCGTTGCCGCGGCCTCGGACATTGACGCGAAGCTCTTGAGTCGCGTGCCGAATCCCGGCGGTCGGCCGGCATCGACGGATGGACACAACGGAGCCAGGCTCGAGACCCTGTGGATCTTCGACGCCGACTTCTCGACGACGACCGGCGACAACGCCGGATGGACCGTCTACGACCGCAGTGGAACTCTCGCCAGCACCAACTACTGGCACCACGACACCATCCGCATCAACGGCTACACGCACCTGGGTGATAGCACCTGGTGGTGCGGCACCTACAACAACTGCTGGCGCCAGCCCCGTGGCTACGCCAACGACTGGATCCAGATACTCGAGAGGCATTTCACCGAGGCGTCCGGGGCCTCATCGTCCGATCCAATGCGAATCGAGTACGATCAGCGCTACGCGATGGAGAAGGACTACGACTACGGGTACGTCGATATCCGGTCGGCGGCCACCGCGGATACGTGGCAGACCCTCACCTCCGTCACCAACCCCGGATTCGCTGGGACGCCCGGGCTGTCGCAGGACTGGGGCGGGACGAACCCCGTCGGACCGGGCCATATGATCATCGACCTTACGGGCCACGCGGGACAGGAGTTCGATCTCAGGTTCCGATTCGAGTCCGACCAGGCCTACTCGTCACAGGACCAGTGGAACAACCCTCCGTCGAACTCGTGTCGCGACGGCGCCTGGCAGCTGGACAACATCACGCTCTACGTCAACAGCGCCTCCGTCTACGTCGATGACGCGGAATCCAACGGCAGCAACGGCTGGGTCCACGACGACGTCACTGCTTCGGGCCAGACCGGCGTCACGTTCTGGCGCGGGCAGTTCGGGTACGACTTCGTAACCGGCAGGGCGTTCACGTGTGACGATCGCCCCGTCGGGACCTGGATGTACGCGGCGGTCGATCCCTTCACGAGCACGATAGTTGACGAGCAGTACTCGTGGATCATGAGTCCGCCCGTCGACATCAGCGGGGCCGCGAAGCTCGTCGGCCAGTGGGACCAGTGGGTGGATCTCCCGGAACCATCGGGAGACTACTACGACCTCCTGCTGGCGTCGAACGATGCGTACGAGTGCGTCACCGATCCTGCCGGCTTCGCGGATGAGGAACCCGGAGGGTGGTTTGGCGGTCCTTTCTGGGGAACCTGGACCGACGACTGGGACGCGTTCGCGGGCAACGACTGGCTTGCCGTCGTCTGGGAGCTCGCGAACGACCAGGAACCCACCGTGCCGCACATGGCGGGCATGTTCCACAACTGGCAGCGAATCGGAGTCCCCTCTGGCGACGCCGGCATGGTGTTCGAAGTGGATTTCTGGACCGACTTCAACGACTGGTTCGAGGACCAGCTCGCGGAGGCGCTGTTGGATACCGGTCGCATCATGGTCGACGATGACGACGGCGTCGCGTCGGTCTACATGATGGCGACAAACGACGACGGCGCCACGTGGAGCTCCTACTCATGTCGGCGCGAGGGTGAGGAAAGCAACTGGTGGCTCTTCCCTCCGCCCACCGACCTGATGGGGCCCGGCGAGGAGATACACTTCTACTTCACCGCTACGGACAACGTCGGCAACTCCGGCATAGACCCGGACGACGCGCCGGATCACTACTACGAATTCTCCGTCCTTCCCCTGAGCGCGAGCGTGAGCAATCCGGGCATTCTCGTCGTGGACAAACACGCACGTCCTCTCCCCGGTGAGGACCGCGCGGGTGGCGGTCTCAACTACGAGCGTCCGCTGACCAGCTACCACTCCCAGCACTACTACCAGGAGATTCTGGGCATCCTCGGCTACGAGTGGGACGTCTTCGACGTGGACGTGGAGTCGGCCAACAACGAGCAGTCGGACGGACCGGACAGCTCCGGGATGAAGTACTACGACACGCAGATATGGTTCACGAGCCATTTCGATGTCCACATCATCGACCCCGTGGACCAGCTGAACCTCATTGCGTGGCTGAACCAGGCAGGGGAGGGCAAGGAGAGGAACCTCCTCATGACGGGCAACGACATCGGCTACGAGCTGATGGAAGTCGGCCGGGAGACCATGTCATTCTACGAGACCTGGCTGTCATCCACGTACCTGGACAACGCAGTGGGAGCCATCACAGTGGACAGCCTTCCGACCGTCAGAGACAGGGACGGCGGGAACGTCTTCATGACGCACGATGATGGTGAGTGCATGCTCCGCGGCAGCTGCCCCGTGCTCAGCTACTTCGATGTCGTGGAACCCCGGTCGGGCGTGGTGGGGAACGAGGTGGTGGCGGACTACATCAAGCTGGACAGCTCCTCGCGCCCGGCGGGTGTCGCCTACACGCACCAGACGCTCGGCTATCAGACGGTCAACCTCGGGTTCGGCATGGAGTTCATGGTTGACGGGAAGCAGGCAGGTGGGACGCCCGGCTACTTCAACACGGGGATTGAGGACCGAGTCAATCTGCTCTCGAACATCATGGACTACTTCGGGAAGACGGCGGCAGGGCCGGGGACGGGGATAATCGATGGGGGATTCAGGAATGAACTGTCATTCGCCCATCCGAATCCGTTCAATCCGGTGACGAAGATCGCCTACAGCGTCAAGGAAGCAGGGCACGTGACGATAGAGGTGTACAACGTCGCGGGCAAGGTCGTCAGAACACTGCTCGACACGGAGGTTGAAGCAGGCGCTGCGGGATACGTTGTCTGGGACGGCACAGAGGGATCCGGTGAGAGGTGCGCGAGCGGGGTCTACTTCTACCGCATCGCGGCGCCCGGGTTCACGACGTCGCGCAAGATGATCATGCTGAAGTGACGTGGCTGGAACTCCGGTCGAGGAGAGCAGCTGGGGCAGCATCAAGGCCATGTACCAGTAGTCCGAGATCCCGGCACCACACCTCTCCCCTTCGGAAGCCCGTCGGCTCTGCCGGCGGGCTTCCACTTGTACTTGTCGACGGCGCAGACATGAGGGCTGCGCCGTGCTTGCCCGAGGGGATGTGTGCGCTCCGACCCGGCGACGGTCGTGAAGGGTCAGCTTGACTGGAGGGTCTCGCGGACGATCTTCAGAAGGCCCGGAAGAGAGTAGGGCTTCTGGAGGAAGGGGAGGCCCTTGCCTTTGATGGTCTCCCACTGTGAACGGCGGCTGGCGTGTCCGCTGCTCATCAGCATGCGCAGCCCGGGCTCGCGTTCAAGAAGCTCCTCGGCCAGCTGCACGCCGCTCTTGTCCGGGAGCACGACGTCGCTGAACACAAGGTCGAAGTTCCCGTCCTCTTGGTCGAAGATCGTCATGGCCTCGGCGACATTCGAGGCCTCAAACACCTCGTATCCGTTCTTGCGGAGGATTGTTGTCGCGAGATCCCGCACGGCTTCCTCGTCCTCGACGACCAGGATCCGCTCTCCGGAGCCGGTCTGGTCGGGCTGTCCCTCCTGACACGATGCGGGGCTGACGGTGAGTTCGGCGCTCGCGACCGGGAGGTAGACTTCGAACGTGGTCCCCATCCTGGGTGTGCTCAGTGTGTATATCCATCCCCCGTGCTGCCGGACTATTCCGTATACGACCGACAGCCCGAGGCCGGTCCCCTTGCCGGGTCCCTTGGTGCTGAAGAAGGGCTCAAAGATGCGCCCAATGGTGTCCTGGTCCATTCCGCCGCCGGAATCCTCGACGGACACACAGACGAAGTCCCCGGTCCTGGCATCGGGGTCGTCGCAATCGTGCACCTCGTCGAGCCTGACGTTTCTCGTGCGAATCGTCAGGGCGCCGCCCTCAGGCATGGCGTCTCTGGCGTTGACGGCCAGGTTCATCAGCACCTGCTGGATGCTCCCCTCGTCAGCCATCGCCGGCCGCAGGTCCGGTTCGAGGACCGTGTGAACAGTGATGTCCTCTCCAATGAGCGGCGTGAACATCCTCACGATGCCCTGTGTTGTGGCGTTGATGTCCATCGGGTGCAGCTGGACCGGCTGCTCCCGGCCGAACAAGAGCAGCTGCCGCACTAGGCCGGCTCCTCTGTCCGCTGCGGCTCGTATCTTCTCGATATCTCCATGGATGTGGTCCGAATCGCTCAGGGACATCAGGGCGAGCTCCGCGAACCCCTGAATCGCTGTCAGGAGATTGTTGAAATCGTGTGCGACTCCCGAGGCGAGCGTGCCGATGGCCTCCATCTTCTGCGACTGCACCAGCTGCGCTTCCACGTCCCGCTTCTGGTCCTCGGCAAGCTTCTTCTCGATGACTGCCGCCAGCATCCCTGCTACCGTCTCGAAGAACAGCTTGTCCTCGTCCTCGTGGAGCTCGGTCGGTGTTCTTGAGAAGAGCTGTATCACGGCCAGTAGATTGCGGCTCGCGCCGAAGACCGGGTAGGCGACGAGAGATCGTATCCCCAGGGCTTCATGTCTCTCGTGGTGGGACTGGGAGATTGTGTGCATCGTGACATCGGAGGCAAATATGGGGTCACCCGTGCGCGCCACGTGGGCGGCCGTGCAGTTCTGGTCCTCGTCTATCGACTGCTCGGAGATCAGAGTGTGCTCGTCGTCCCGCAGCCCGACCACCGCGAGGGGTTTCAGCACTCCCTCACCGCCGTCGTGAAGCCGCAGGGTCCCGGCGTCGAACTTGAGAACTTCCACCAGGCCGGTCAGAACGCGGGAGCACAGATTGTCGACGTCGGACGAGCGAACGGCGGCGTCCGCGATCACGCGGAAAGTCCGCCGCTCACGCTCTCGCGCCGCCTCTGCGCGCTTCCTGTCGGTGACGTCGCGCATGATGCCCTGATAGCCTAGAGTCCGGCCGTCCGCGCCCTTTCTGATCGTCGAGGCAAGAACGCAGTCGATCCTCCTGCCGTCCTTGTGAAGAAGCGTGATCTCAAACCCGCGGACGAAGCCCTGTTGCTCGATGGCCTCCTGGAACCTCACGCGCTGCTCCGGGTCGGCGTAGAGCCCGTGCACGTCCCGCTCGAGCAGTTCGTCTCTCGTGTAGCCGAAGAGCGACACGGCGGACGGGCTGATGTCGACCAGCCTGCCGTCCTGCGATGTCACGTAGATGACGTCGATCGACTCCTCGAACAGGGAGCGGTATCTCTGCTCGCTCTCGTGCAGCGCTTTCTCTACGGTCCTGTGCTCGGACACAGCGTGCAGGGCCATCACGATCCCCGAGGCGCGCCCATTGCTGTCGTGTGTGAGTGCGGCGTGCACGGAGACGCCCCGCGTGGTCCCGTCCGGGCGGATGATCTTGATGTCGTAGGGGCGCGCGGCGCCCTCATGCAGGTCCGATGTCCTCTCGAGTATGAGGCGCCAGTCTTTCTCTGAAACGAATTCGCGGAGACCACGTCCAAGGAGGTTCTTCGCCTTCACCTCGAACGCGTCGGCGGCCGCCCAGTTCGCGAACACGAACCTGTGCATCGAGTCGAACGAGCAAACGGGGGTGGGAAGGCGTTCGACCAGGGCCTCATACTGGCAGTCGCTAGCCTCGAGTGCGGCCTCCGCATGTCTCTGCGCGGTGATGTCCTTGCCGGTGATCAGCACACCGTCGGTGCCGCCGGGTATATCGGGGCGCGAGATTGCCGAGAGGAGAAGCACACTGCGGAGCGCACCGCTTCCGCTCCTCAATCCCACCTCGAGCTTCTCAGGGAGATCTCCCTTGAAGGCCCGCTTGAGACGCGCGAGCGTATTCGAGTTCTTGTCTGGGACGACCAGGTCCGGGAACCGCGTTCCTGCCAGCTGCTCCGCTGTGTAGCCGAGGCACGCGGTTACGGCGTCGTTCGAGTCCAGCACGGTGCCCTCTGGATCGACGATGGTGCAGAGCATTGGAGCGTTGTCATAGAGGGCGCGATATCTGGCCTCCAGAGCGGCAAGGTTCTCGGCAAGTCTGCGCGCCTCGCTTCTGACGTCGTCGAGTTGGGCGACCTGGCGCCTGAGCGATTCCAGTTCGGCGATCATCTCACCCGAAGGCCAGGGAGTGTCGGCCATGACGTGATTCCTCTTCGTTGGGGCCGTCGTGGGAATGTGGGCGGACGCCGCCACACATGCCAGGAGCCTGATCGGTCGCACGGCACCAGGGCCTCAACCGCCCGGATATCCGCGCGCTCGCAGGGAATCGTTGCATGGGTCGTGCCGGAAAGCGCAGGTGACGCAGACTGTACATGTAGAGCAGGCTGGGCGTGGTGAGCGTCCGCTCAACGAGAGCGGCTGCACCGAGATGCACCCGGATGCTGCAGGACTTGCCGAATGCAACCTGTGGGCGGTCTGAGCACCGCCTGAGAGCTCTGTCGGGGGCTCCTGCCCGGCCGAAACCGCTTGACTCCACCATTTGCGGGTGATAGCCTGAGATCTTGGAAAACCACCGGATTCGCCACCTGAGACAGCTCTGGGCAGATGGAGGGAGAGAATGAGGCTGAGAAGGGAACTTCGCAACCCATGGGTGGTTGCGCCGGTTATGGCAGCAGTCCTCGTGGCCGTTCTGGCATCCAGTGCCGCTGCGGTCGCACGCCCCGATCTCGTCTTCTTCAGAATCGGTGACAAGTTCGCGGTCATCGGCTGGGGGATGGATGATGCCGAGCAGGAGTTCCCTCCTCCTGGTCTGCTTGATCCCCCCTGCCCGGAGGGATTCGACTGCGACTTCGGCGGGTATCGGCTCTGGGTGCGAGAGGTATGGCTGCAGCCGGACCCCTCCCCGGAGAGCTTCTCCCTGATTCGAGAGTACGTGCTTGGCGAGGACAGCCAGGAGGCGGCGGGCTACTGGGGTACTGAAAGCGACCCCTTTCCGGGCTTCTGGCTGGAGGACCCGGTCTGTGTAGAGCGGGATCTGGTGGAGCCGGACTCGTGCTTGACCTGGCGCGAAGGCGTGAGGCGGGACAGCAAGGAGATCTTCCAGAACGCATTCCCATATGAGTTCTCGGTAACCGCCTTCAGCACCAACGACCCTCAGGCGATCGACTACGAGGGTATTGACGCCAACAGAACAGGTGTCATCTATCCGCGGGTCGGGACGCGCGACGACCTCGCGGCCGTCCGGTGCATCCCGAATCCCTACCGCGCCGCGGCGGACTGGGAGTACGGCGGCCAGAGGCGCGTGACATTCATCGGGCTTCCTGAGAAGGCGACGATCAGGATATACACGGTCGCCGCGGCCCACGTGCGGACCCTCATACACGAGGACGCCGCGAGCGATCTGGAGTTCTGGGATCTGAAGAACGCGGGCGGCGAAGATATCGCGCCGGGCGTGTATATCTTCCAGGTCGAGTCTGCAGGGATGGCGAGCAGGGACGGCAAGGTGATGATCATCAAGTGAGGTAGGGGATGTGAGCCGCAACGAGGCCCTCGCTCCACCTTGCTGAACGCAACGGCCGCTCGGTCACGAAACTCCCAGCAGCGGGAATGCAAAGGGGGCTCCGGGATCGAGCGGTCTTTCGATGTCCGGAGACAACGCCAAGCGGCTCGGGGACAACCACACCGAAGTCTGGAGGAAGCAGATTGGGAGCGACCATAATAGAGAAGATCGTTGGGGCACACGCCGGGCGGGATGTCGCCCCGGGCGACACCGTTGACGTCGTGATCGACGCTCGCGTCGCGAGGGACTTCGGTGGCGCCAACGTGGTGAAGAACATCGAGGAGCACGGGCTGGTTGTGGACGACGCCGGGAAGACGTACTTCACGTTCGACTGCAATCCCGGGGGTTCGGACCAGAAGTATGCGGCGAACCAGCAGGTCTGCCGTGGCTTCGCGCGGGCGCGGGACATATCGATCTACGATGTCAACGCTGGCATCGGGACACACCTCGCCATCGACGAGGGACTGGTCGGCCCGGGCGGGACGATCGTCTCGACCGACTCGCACGCGAACATCCTCGGGGCCATCGGCGCGTTCGGGCAGGGGATGGGAGACCAGGACATCGCGAGCGCATGGGCGCACGGCAAGGTCTGGTTCAACGTCCCCAAGTCCATGCGCATCTTCCTTGAAGGCAGGCCCGGTCCTCAAGCGACGCCGAAGGACATCGTCCTTGCGTGCCTCAGGCACTTCCACGCGAGCGGACTCCTGGGCTACGCCGCGGAGTACTATGGAGACGTCGTCGACTCGCTTTCGCTCGACGCCCGCATCACCATTGCGTCCATGGCGACTGAGATGGGTGGGATCATCACCTTCTTCCCCCCAAGTGACGAGGTCATCGAGTACTGCCGTGCCGCGGGGGCGACTTCGTTCACGCCCGCGTTCGCGGACTCGGACGCCCGCTATGATGCGGAGGTCCACGTGGACATCGACGGGCTCGTGCCGCTCATCGCGCGGCCCGGTCACCCGGACGACGTTGTCGAGGTCAGCGAGGCCGCGGGAAGGAAGATCGACTCGGCCTTCATAGGTTCCTGCACGAACGGGCGCTACTCGGATATGGCCGCGGCCGCGGAGGTCCTCAAGGACCGTAAGGTCGCGCCTGGCGTGGTTCTCAAAATAGTGCCCGCGACCGACACGGTCTGGCAGAAGTGCCTGGCAGAGGGGATCATCGAGACCTTCAAGTCCGCCGGCGTTCTGGTGGGCAATGCGGGCTGCGCGGGCTGTGCCGCGGGACAGCTCGGTCAGAACGGACCGGGCGAGGTGACGATCAGCACGGGCAACCGCAACTACCCGGGAAAGCAGGGCAAGGGTGAGGTCTACCTGGCGTCTCCGGCGACCGCGGCCGCATCGGCCGTGGCCGGCCAGATAGCGACGACGGACAGCATCCCTGATACGCCATCGGTCTTCATGCCGGATCCGGAACTGGTGAGCGCACATCCCGCGGTCGCGGCTTCCGGCGGGGCCTCGGGTGGGCGACCGACGGTCGTCAAGGGCAGGGTGTGGATCGTCGACAAGGACAACATCGACACGGACATGATCTTCCACAACCGGCATCTGGCCATCACGGACATCACGGAGATGGGGCAGCACACGTTCGGCAATCTCCCGGGCTGGGAGAACTTCCCGAGCGACGCCGCGCCTGGCGACATCGTGGTGGTCGGCTCGAACTTCGGCTGCGGGAGCTCGCGCCAGCAGGCCGTGGACTGCTTCACGAGCCTCGGTGTCTCGCTTCTCATAGCCGAGTCGTTCGGCGCCATCTACGAGCGGAACGCGATCAACGCCGGGATGCCGATAATGGCGGCCGATCTGTCGGGCGCGGGTGCCAAGAGTGGTGACGAGATTGAGGTCGATCTGACGACCGGGAAGATCAAACACCCGGCGTCGGGCAAGGTGTTCGAGGGCAGGCCGTTCTCGGACGTGCAGATGGAGATATATCAGCGAGGCGGTCTGTTGGCGGCAGCGTAGGATCCGTCGATCGGGCTGCACTCCCGGGCAGGCAGCCACGGAGTTGCACATCCAGCTGGCGGGGAACTGCAGAGAGGTCTGCAGGGAAGGAGGAGCGCTGTGAGCACAACCGGTCAGGCGGGCCGAAGGGGAGACAGGGTCCGCTCGGACTGCTGGATCTCCGTCGAGCTCAAGGAGAGCGGCGGCATCAGCGTTGCCGTCAAGAGCCGGGTCCAGTCGATGTACGGCGCGTCGATTCTGGAGTCCGTCGAGCAGGGGCTCGAGGCGCTAGGTGTTGAGCAGGCCGTCGTAGAGGTGGTGGATGCGGGCGCGGTTCCGTTCCTCATCTGGGCGAGGCTGGAGGCCGCGGTCAAGGCCGCGAACCCAGGTATCACGGCGGAGCTCCTGCCCGAGGTGAAGGAGTCCACGCTGTACGGGACGACCCGCGACCGGTTCCGCAGGTCGAGGCTGTATCTCCCGGGCGACCAGGTGAAGCTGATGCTGAACGCAGGTATCCACGGTCCCGACGGCGTGATCATCGACCTGGAGGACAGCGTCGCGCACTCCCAGAAGGAAGCGGCGCGCTTCGTGGTGCGGAACGTCCTCCGCTCGGTCGACTTTTTCGGCGCCGAGAGGATGGTTCGCATCAACCAGATTCCGGACGGGCTGGACGATCTTCCGTTTCTCGTCCCGCACAACGTCCACATCATCCTGATACCCAAGTGCGAGAGCGCGGACGACGTCAAGGCCGTGGATGCGCGGGTGCAGAAGATCCGGGCGGAGAAGAACGTCGCGAACGAAGTCTTCCTCATGCCCATCGTCGAGAGCGCGCTCGGGTGCTTCAACGCATACGAGATCGCCTCGGCCTCTCCGAGCGTGGTCGCCCTGACCATCGGGCTCGAGGACTACACGGCCGACATAGGCACGCAGCGCACCAACGAGGGCCGCGAGAGCTTCTGGGCGCGGTCGCAGGTCGTGAACGCGGCCCGTGCGGCCCACGTCCAGCCGATAGACACGGTCTTCTCGGACGTGACCGACATGGAAGGCCTGATGGCGAGCGTGGTCGAGGCCAAGGGCCTGGGCTTCGACGGCAAGGGCTGCATTCACCCGAGACAGATAGAGGTGATCCACCGGGGATTCGCGCCGGGCGATGGCGAGGTCGAGAAGGCCACGCGCATCGTGGTCGCCTTCGAGAAGGCAGAGGCCGAAGGACTCGGAGTCGTGTCGCTCGGCAGCAAGATGATAGACCCGCCGGTGGTCAAGCGAGCATTGAGGACGGTCGAGCTGGCCGTCGCTTCAGGTGTCCTGTCGGAGACCTGGCGCGAGGGAGGAGGGGAAGATGCCTGAGCAGAAACTCGTGAAGAACGCCGCCGGGCGCATGGTCCCGACCGAGATCAACGGCAGGGAGGCCATTCCGTACAAGGGCGTGGCCAAGCACCGCCCGACAGGAACGAAGGCCGCGCCTGCCCTTTCCACCGTCATGGACTACCCGGACAACGGCGACAAGACCGTCCCGGACATCAAGGCGGCGCTCAAGGCAGCAGGTCTTAAAGATGGCATGACCGTCTCGACGCACCACCATCTCCGGAACGGCGACTTCGTCGCGAACGCGGTCTTCGACGCCGCGGCGGAGCTGGGCGTCAAGGACCTCATGTGGTTCCCGTCCGCTTCGTTCCCGTGCCACGCGCCCATCATCGAGCACATGAAGAACGGCGTCGTGCACCACATCGAGGGCAGCATGAACGGCCC
>DAOWER010000115.1 GCA_030638405.1 Candidatus Eiseniibacteriota bacterium
CGGCGATCCGCTCGAATCAGACACGAACGCCAGCCTCGATCCGTCGGGCGACCAACTCGGCGAGCGCTCGTTCGCGGCCGTCGCCACGAGTCTATCGATATTTCGAGTAGAGACGTCGATGGCGTACAGGTCGTAGCTGCGTCTCAGGTCGTCCCGAAGCGGAGCGTCGCGGTCCGAGGCGAAAGCTATGAGACTACCGTCCGGTGACCATACCGGATTCCTCTCATCGAAGAAGTCGTCGGTCAGCCGGACGAGATTCCCGCCGTCGACGTCAGCGACGTAGAGATCGGAAGCTCCGGCGCTGGTGCCAACGAACACGAAGCGGTCGCCGTCCGGAGACCACGAGGGAGTGAACATGCCATCGAGGGGGAACCTGAGACTCGTGCGAAGCCTGCCGGTCTCCACATCGACGATGTGCAGGGCATCGCTCGCTCCGGCCTTGGCGACGAAGCACAGCGCGGTACCGTCGGGTGACCACGAGGACCCGGGGCGAAGCAGGTGAAGCGTCTCGAACTCGTCCGAACGCTCGCCCCTGACGGGCCTGCTCAGAAGGGTCCCGTCGATCATGGACGCCACGTAGATGTCCGAGTATCCGCTGCGATCGGTGATGAACGCGACCCTCTGGCCGTCCGGCGAGACCGCGGGGCCGAGGTTCAGATAGGAGTTGTCCTTCTTGTGGTCGGTGACGAGCCTCAGGAAGCCCTCGCCGTGGTCCCTCCCGGACACCTCCGGCCAGTACCTCTTCTTGAGCGAACGCTCCCATTCCTTCGAGAGCTCGGCCGTCGTGAATCCGGTCGCGTCCATCAGAGCGAGCTCAAGGTTGTGGGTCCTGGCGACGGTCTTGACCATCTCCTCGATCTTCTCGGGGCCGTACGTGTCCGCGATGAAGCAGAGCGCCGACTGGCCCTCCTTGTAGACGAGGTAGCCTCCCCAGAGATACTGGAGGGGGACGATGGTGTCGGACAGAGTGAGGTCGCGGAGTATCATCTCGGCTTCGGAGTCCCATCCGCGCGAGACGTACTCGGCCAGCCCCTCTACGAACCACAGGGGGACGGGGTTCGTGTAGGCCTGGCGGATGACGGACTTGACGAGACCGCCGTAGACGATGTCGAACATGAAGACGTGTGTCAGCTCGTGATAGAGGACGTGGCGGAGGTCCTCGTACGAGCCAGTGAAGGGAACGACAACTCTGTTCTTGAAAAGCTCCGTGAATCCCCCGACGGTCTCGCTGAGGTGAGAGTCGGAAACGTTCGTCTGGCGGAAATCATTGTGCGACGCGTAGATGATGACCGGTATCACCGTCGTGAGCTCGTGCCCGAGAACCGCCTCGAACTCGGCGTTCGCGTTCTCGACAATGCTCGAGACGGCGTCTGCCAGGTCCTCGTAACCGTCGTAGTAGTAGACGTCGAAGTGCTCGGTGTGGACGACGCTCCAGGTGAATGCGCCGTACTGGACCTTGTTCTGCCCGAACCGCGCGGCGAGCGCATCGGCTGGAACGAGGCTGACCGCGACGAGCGCGGCGATGAGCATGGCGACTGCGCGCCACGTTCTGGGCATCTCGACATCCTCCCGGGGGCTCCGGTCGGTTTCGGGGTGAAGAAGTATACCTCTACAACTTTATTCTAGGCATCGCTTTACAGTGTGTCAACTCCAGCGGTTGACTTCACCGCTCCCCGCCGCGATGATGGTGTTTTCGTGCCTCACAGTGTCTACGACGCGGAGGACGGGACAGTGATTCGATTGCGCGTATGTGAAGGAATAGCGGCGCCAGGCGTTCGGACGGCGGCCGCCGCGCTCGCGCTTGCCGTTCTCGTGACGGGCGGCTGCGGACCTGACGGTGGGACCGGGGAGTCCGGCACCCCGGCTACGCCCGGGTCCTCCGCCGCACCCTCGATGACGACGGAGGACTACATCGTCCACGTCGCCGCGCTCACGATCGCGGTCGAGGAGGGGCTGTCCGGCGAGGGCGCCGCATCACGGGCGATCGAGCTGGGCAGCAGGGGGCACTCGCGCGAGGAAGTGGAGAGGTTCGCCCGGGCGCTCCGCACACGCCCGGAGACGTGGGTCGAGATCGAAAAGGAGGTGGACAGGAAGATCGACGAACTCAGAAGCGCGACCGGAGAAAGCACCGGCGACGCCGAGGGGCGATGACGACATCAGAGGACGGCCGGTGGTCCTGAGGTGCACTTCCCGCCTCTAGCTGAACGTGAGAGCGTCCCGGACGAGCAGGAAGATCATCAGCCCGACAAAGAAGACCAAGCCGGCCTGCTGCCAGACCATGAGCTGCCTCTCGGTGAGCCCGCGGCGCCGCACCTTCTCGAGCGCCATGAGAAGCAGGTGGCCTCCGTCCAGGATCGGAAGCGGCAGCATGTTGATGAGGAACAGATTGAGCGACATGAACGCCATGAACGCGAAGAAGTAGGTTGCCCCCCACCTGGCGCTCTCGCTGGCCAGCTGGATCACCTTGATGGGCCCCCCCACCATGCTCCCCGAGACCTGCCCGGTCGCCAGCCCGACGAAGAACTCCACTATCATCCGGAGGTTGGCCGCGGTGAACCTGACGGCCGTCACGACGGCCTCGCCGGGGCCGAGCCGCTTGATCTCCCACGGACGCATGATGCCGATCATGCCGACGGTGCGCACGTCCGTGGTACCCACGGGGTCCTCCCCCTCCTCGGGCACGACCACGGTGCTCATCAGCTCGGCGTCGCGCTCCCAGACGATGGTCAGCTCTTCGCCGAGGCTCTCGTAGATGATGCCGCCGAGTTCGTACCAGCTCTCGACCTCGACGTCGTTCACGGAGACGATCAGGTCACCGGCTCTGATCCCGGCTCTGTCCGCCGGGCCGCCGCTCAGCACGTCGCCCACGACGGGAGGGACGTAAGCCGTCAATCCAAGGTCGAGTTCGCCCGTCTCCTCGTCCGCGGCCACCACGAGAGTGATCTCGGCGACCACGCCGGGATCGCCACCGCGGATCACGACGAGGTCGACGAACCCATCCTCGTCCACGGCGGCCAGCCTGACGACGTCCTCCCAGCTTCCGACGTCCGTCCCGCCGACCGACACGATGCGGTCCCGCGGGAGAAGGCCGGCGACCGCGGCCGGTGAAGCTTCCTCTACCTCGCCTACCACAGGCTCGCCCAGCGTCTGGATTCCCGTGAACAGGAGCAGGCCGGTGGCGACCAGTACGGCCCAGATGAGGTTCGTGACCGGCCCCGCCGCGACGATGAGAGCGCGGATGCCGATGCGCTTGCCGAGGAACGTGTCGGGACCGAGGTCCGTCGCGTCGCCCTCGGCGGGCTGCTCCATGCCGGCCATCTTCACGTAGCCGCCGAAGGGGATCACGGAGATGGCGTACTCCGTCGCACCGCGCGTGAACTTGAAGATGCGCGGACCGAAGCCCATCGAGAAGCGTTCGACGGTGACACCCGAGGCTCGCGCGGCCAGGTAGTGCCCGAGCTCGTGCACGAAGATGAGTATCCCCAGATTGAAGACTATGGCGTAGAGGTAGAAGCGTATCATCGGCGTCAGACTCCGGAGTGGCCGTTGGTGAATGCCGCACCCGCGGGCCCGTGGGCCGCGTGAGCAGCGATGTCGTTGACGATCTCAGCGGCCGTGGCCCTGGCGCTCCGCTCAGCCTCGAAGACGGTGGCCAGATCCTCGGCGGGGCCGCTGCCCTCCGCATCCAGGGTTCCGGCAATGACGGCGGCGATGTCACCGAAACGGATCCTGCCCGTCAGGAACGCATCGACCGCGACCTCGTCCGCTGTCGCCGCGGTCGTCGGTGCGGTCCCTCCCTTGCGGGCGCTCGCGAGGACCAGATCGAAGCAGGGATATCGCCCGGCCTCGACTGGACCGAAACTCAGAGTCCCCATCTCGGCGGGGCGGAACTCGTCGAACCGGCCCCCCGGCGCGTCGGGGTAGAAGAGGGCGTACTGTATGGGAACGCGCATGTCGGGCGAGCCGAGATGCGCCAGAAGGCTGCCGTCGCACAGGCGGACGAAAGAGTGCACCACCGACTGCCGGTGCACGACCACGTCGATGCTGTCCAGCGGAAGGTCGAAGAGCCACATGGCCTCCACGACCTCCATCGCCTTGTTGACGAGCGTGGCGGAATCGACCGTTATCTTCTCGCCCATGTCCCAGGTGGGATGCGACAGCACCGCCGCGACGGCAGCAGACGCCACCTCGTCGACCGGCAGGTCACGTAGCGGGCCGCCGGAAGCCGTCAGCACCACACCCGTGACCTCGCCGGACGAGGTCCCTCTGAGACAGCGGAATATGGAGCTGTGCTCGCTGTCGATCGGTATCAACTCGCTGCCGGTCCGACGGGCGAGGCTCGTCACGAGCCCGCCCGCCATCACGAGCGACTCCTTGTTCGCGATGGCCAGTCTCTTGCCGGCCCCCACGGACGCCGCGGTCACGGGCAGGCCCGCGGTGCCGACCAGAGCGTTCACGACGAGGTCCGCCTCTGGATCGGACGCGAGCGCCACGAGCGCCTCCTCGCCCACCCCGACCTGGAGATCGGCGCCGAGCGCGCGGGCACCGGCCGCCTCCTCACCGATGGCGACCCTCGTGACACCGAACTGCTTCGCCTGCGCGGCAAGGAGCTCGGCGCTCTTCAGGGCGGAGAGACTCACGATCTCAAAGGCGTCGGCGTTGGACTCGACGACGGACAGCACGCTCCGTCCGATCGAGCCCGTAGACCCGAGAACCGCTAAGCGCTTGCGTGACGAGATAGAGCACTCCCATCCGGATTGTGTCGTGCGGCCTCGAGGCCCGCGGGCTACACCACCAGGAACCTCAGGTAGTAGTAAACGAGCGGAGCGACGAACAGGACGCTGTCGAAACGATCGAGCATCCCTCCGTGCCCCGGCAGCGCGCGCGACGTGTCCTTGATCCGGACGTCGCGCTTCATCAGTGATTCGACGAGGTCACCGAGAATGGCCATGACAGGCGCGGCGAGACCCAGCGCCAGAACGTCCACGACCGTCAGAAGCGGAACGATGGTGACCTTGGCGACGAAGGCAACAATGATCGCAACCACGACGCCGCCCAGAGCGCCCTCGACCGACTTGCTCGGGCTTACTCGCGGGAGGAGTTTCTTCTTCCCGATGGCGTTCCCGACGAAGTACGCGCCCGTGTCGGTCCCCCACGCCAGAGCGAAGGCCAAGATCACGAAGAATCCGCCGAGGTCCGTCCCCACGAGGCCCTCACCGAGCTGCCTCAGGAGGATGATGTGACTGCCGAGCCAGGCGACGTAGAAGACCCCCAGAATGGTCGTCGATATGTGGAAGACCGCGAGTTCGCCGTCACGTCTGAAGAGCTCCAGCCCCATAATGGTGATGAGCATCAGAGTGATGAAGAGCCCGGAGAAGACCCCGCCCTGGAAGTAGACGTACCAGGAGACGACCAGGCCGGCCGCGACGCCGACGGTCTTGTACGGCCTGATGCCCTTGGCCTCCATCATGCGGTAGAACTCGAAGAGTCCGGCCCCGATCACGAGGTTCATGGCGAGAAGGAACGGGATGCCGCCCACGAGTGAGCAGACGACCGTGACGGGTACCCCGACCGATGCGGTCAGGAGCCGCGACGCGAGCTGTCGCCGGTCGATACCCACGCTCTACCGCCTCTTTGACTGCGTGGCGCCGACGCCGCCGAAACGACGTTCGCGCCGCTGGTAATCGGCCAGAGCTTCGTACAGGTGGCGCCTGCGGAAGTCGGGCCAGAGCACTTTCGTAACGTATATCTCGCTGTAGGCTATCTGCCAGAGCAGGAAGTTGCTGATGCGCTGCTCCCCGCTCGTGCGGATCAGTAAGTCAGGGTCGGGAACATCGGGAGAGTACAGGAAACTCCGGAAGATGTCTTCGTTTATGTCTCTCGGCCGCACGTCGCCCCGGCGCGCGGCCTCCGCGATCCCGCGGGCTGCATCCAGGATCTCGGCGCGTCCCCCGTAGCTGATGGCCAGGTTGAGCCTGAGACCCTTGTTGCCGGACAACCGCTCGATGGTCGCGTCCAGGCGACTGCGCGCGTATTTCGGAAGGCGGTCGAGACGACCGATCGCGTTCAGGCGGATGTCGTCCTCGTCCATCTCGTCGACCTGCTCACGCAGGGTCTGATCGAGGAGATGCATGAGGCCCGCGACCTCGGATCTGGGCCGGGTCCAGTTCTGCATTGAGAACGTGTAGAGGGTGAGTTCCGAAAGACCGAGGTCGGCGCTGGCGGCCACCACGTCCCGCACGGACGCCCTGGCGGCAGCGTGTCCCGCGATGCGCGGCAGTCGGCGCTTCCGCGCCCACCTGCCGTTGCCGTCCATGATGATGGCCACGTGGCGCGGCAGGAGGTCGTGGTCGAGCGCGAGCTTCCCTGAGGTACGGTTTGGCTTCTTCCGTGTCATGGCTGCAACAGTCGCCTCCGCCGGCATCGATTGGCGGTGAAACGCGGGGACGGCCGACCATCGCCAGCCGTCCCCGAAATGGTCGCCCCGTGCGAGACCCGCGCCCTACTTGCCTGGCTCGATGGCATCGAACGGGCACTCGTCGGCGCACAAGCCGCAGTCCGTGCAGGCTTCCGGGTCGATGACGTACTTGTCCTCGCCCTCGGAGATCGCCTCGACCGGGCACGCGCTGACGCAAGCGCCACACGCCGTGCAGGCGTCGGTGATCACGTAGGCCACTTACCACCTCCTGATGAAGAACTCACTTGGTACCGGTGCTGCCATTGTGCCCGAACTGGCGCTCAAGCGCCCGTGTCAGACCTCCATCAACTCAGTTTCCTTCGCCGCGAGAACGTGGTCGATCTCGTGGATGTGCTCGTCTGTCAGCTCCTGGACTGTCTTGTCGCGAGCACGGTGGAAGTCGTCCTCGGAGATATCCCCGTCCTTGTGCTTCTTCTTGAGGGCTTCGTTGACGTCGCGCCGGACGTTTCGGATCGCGACGCGCCCCTCCTCGGCGAGCTTGTGCACGTAGCGGACCATCTCCTTGCGCCTCTCCTCGGTCAGCGCCGGGATGGGCACGCGGATGAGGTTCCCGTCGCTGGACGGGTTCAGCCCCAGGTCGGCCGAACGGATCGCCTTCTCTATGTCACCGGTTATCTTCTTGTCCCAGGGTTGAACGACCAGAAGACGCGCCTCAGGAACACTGATGTTGGCCACCTGTCTCAGGGGAGCCGTGCTCCCGTAGTACTCGACCTTGACCCCGTCCAGGAGCGACACTGTCGCTTTGCCCGTGCGGATCTTCGCGAACTCCCTCCTGACTGCCTCGACGGCCTTCTCCATCCTGTTCCCGGCATCAGCGAAGAGCTCGTCCATCGACTACCCTCCCTTGACGGTTGTTCCCACCGGCTCTCCCGCGACTGCCCTGGCGATATTGCCTGGCACCGCGAGGGCAAAAACGACCAGGGGCACTGCCTGCTCCCTGGCCAGAGACACGGCGGTCATGTCCATGACCGTGAGACGCTTCTCCAGCATCTCCTGATAAGTCACACTTGCGAAACGGACCGCGCCGGGGTTCCTGGCGGGGTCCGAGTCGTAGACGCCGTCGGTCTGCGTGGCCTTGAGGAGCGCGTCGGCCCCGATCTCGGCCGCTCGTAGAACGGCGGCGGTATCTGTGCTGAAGAATGGGTTGCCCGTACCGGCGCCGAAGATGACGACGGCGCCCCCCGACAGATGGGAGTCGGCCACCCTGTGGTCGAACGGCTCCGCCATGCGGCCGCAGGGAACCGCGCTCATGAGCACGGCCTTCTGATCCAGCGACTCGAGCGCGTCTCTTAGCACGAGGCCGTTCACCAGCGTCGCTGCCATTCCGGCGAAATCGGAAGCGACGCGGTCCGCCCCGCCCGCGGCCACCGCGATGCCCCGCAGGATGTTGCCGCCGCCTATCACGACGCCAATCTCCGCACCCGCGTCCGCGGCGGCCTTGATCTCCGTCGCCAGTCGCACAGCGGACTCACGCGACACGGGTACGCCGCCTTCGCCCAGCAGAGATTCTCCGCTGACTTTCAGAACTACGCGTCTATACGCAGCAGGCACCTGAGGCTTCCTCTTGGTCCCCCGACGCGCTCTTGCCCAGCTCGATCCGGACGAAGCGCGCGATGCGGATGTTCTCGCCAAGGGTCGCGATCGTCTGCGTGAGGAGATCGCCGATGGTGATGTCGGTGTCCTTAACGAACTGCTGCTCCAGCAGGCAGACCTCAGAGTAATACTTCCCTATCTTGCCGTCCACGATCTTGTCGACGATGTTCTCGGGCTTGCCTGACGCAAGAGCCTGCTCCTTGTAGATGCTCCTCTCGCGCTCGAGCACGTCCTGGGGCAACTCTTCCCTCATGATGACCAGCGGGTTCTGGGCGGCCACGTGCATGGCGACGTCCTTCGAGAATGCCTGAAAGAGGTCGGTCTTGGCAACGAAGTCGGTCTCACAATTGACCTCCACGAGCACCGCCAGCTTCGACCCCGCGTGGACGTAGGAAGCTATGGTGCCCTGGCCCGTCGCCCGCTCGGCCCTCTTCGCGGCCTTCAGTATCCCCGCCTTGCGGAGGTGGTCGACGGCCTTCTCCACGTCGCCGCCGGTCTCCTGCAGCGCGGCCTTGCAGTCCATCATGCCCGCTCCGGTCTTCCCCCGGAGCTCCTTCACCTGAGCAGCGGAAATGCCCATTCTATTCTCCAGTGATGTGTGTGACGTAAGACGTGCGAAGAGCGCTCCGACGCTGTCTACTGAGCCTGAGGCGTAGCCTCACCGCTCTCGCCGCCGGTCGCAACCGCGGCGGGTTCGACAGCGTCCCCGCCCTCGAGGGCGGTCGTCTTGGCCTCCAGCACGGTGTCCGCAACGAACGAAGCGAAGAACCTGATCGACCGGAGTGCGTCGTCGTTTCCCGGGATCGGAAACTCGATCTTCTCCGGATCGGAGTTCGTGTCGCAGATCCCGACGATCGGGATTCCGAGCTTGTTCGCCTCGCTCTGGGCGATCTTCTCCTTGCGGGTGTCCAGGATGAAGATCATGCCGGGGAGCTTGCCCATGGTCCGAATTCCGTCGAGGACCTTGATGAGCTTGGCCTTCTCTCTC
>DAOWER010000125.1 GCA_030638405.1 Candidatus Eiseniibacteriota bacterium
CGTCATCGTCACGCGATGCGACACACGCAAGTAGAGCGAGTACCAGTGAACCCATCCCGTTCCGATCTCGAGAACCCTTCCACCGTCAGGGATTGCGCGATGTCTGACACAGAGTTCGTCAAGGAACTTCGCCCGCTCGACGTAGCAGTCGATGCCTGCGCGCCGCCTCCGCCTCTGCCCGAATCGGTTCCCCAATGCCCTGTACAGCCTTCTCGTAGGCCCGTTCATCGAGAAGACCTTCAACGCGGCCGCCGCAAGGGCGTATCGGACCATGCCCACTCCCCCTTCGTTGAGACTCCGACCTGCTTCCTTGGCGCGATGCAGAGTGGGACTGGTCGAAGCAGTGGGAGCACACGGACGCTGCGGCGCCTGCCCGTCGGGGCCAGGCCGCGAGGCCGCTCCCCGGAGCCCCGGAAAGCGACCTATCCCTGCAGAGCGATCTCAGCGGCCCGTCCGTAGAGCTCGACGTACTTGCCCGCCGAAGCCCCCCAGCTGTAGTCGAGGACCATCCCGCGACTCACGAGGCCCTTCCAGACTTCGGCGTCGCCGTAGGCCACGACGGCCCGCTCGATGGCCTCGAGCATGGCGGCCGCCTCGTACTCCTCGAAGACGAAGCCGGTTCCCGTTCCGTTCGACGGGTCGAAGTCCTCTACCGTGTCCGCAAGTCCCCCGGTCGCCCGGACGATCGGAACCGTCCCGTAGCGCAGGCTGTACATCTGATTCAGTCCGCAGGGCTCGTAGCGGGAGGGCATCAGGAACATGTCCGACCCCGCCTCGATGAGGTGGGCAAGCTCATCGTTGAACGTGAGGTGCGCCGCGACCCGCTCCGGGTGCTCGTCGGCGAGGCCGGACAGGAACTCGTGATACTCCTCCTGCCCGGTTCCCAGGATCACGAGGGCGGCGCCCGTTCCAAGGATAGCCTCCGCTTCCTCCTTGAGAAGGTCGAACCCCTTCTGGTCCGCCAGCCTCGACACCATTCCTATGACCGGAACGTCGGGGGCACCCGACAGGCCGGAACGTTCGAGCAGCTCCCTCTTGCAGACGCGCTTGCCGGCCATGTCCTCGGGCGAGTAGCGCGCCGGTATCAGCGTGTCCACGGACGGGTCCCAGACGGAGTAGTCGACGCCGTTCAGTATTCCCAGTAGTCTCCCGTTGTCCCGCTTCTCGCCGAGCACTCCCTCGAGGCCGAGCCCGAATTCCGGGAGGCTGGAGATCTCCTCCGCGTACCGTTCGCTGACCGTGTTGACGTAGTCCGCGAACTCGATCCCCAGCTTCAGCGTGCTCACCGTGCCGTTGTATTCGAACGGGCTGCCGGGGACACACAGGTCCTCGGAGATCCCGAGCGACGGCAGGAGCTCCGGTTGGAACTGCCCGAGGTAACCCAGATTGTGAATGCTGAAGACGACACCGGCGCGACCCCAGCCGGGAGCGTCGCGGTAGAACTCGCGCAGATAGACCGCCGCCATCGCAGTGTGGTGGTCGTTGAGATGCAGCACGTCGGGCGAGAGCTCGAGTGCCACCGCCGCCTCCAGGATCGCCCGGCTGAACAGAGCGTATCGCTCGATCTCATCCGGGTACCCCTGCCTCGTCTCGGGGTCGACGTAGATGCCCTCTCGATCGAAGTACTCGTCGTGCCCGAGAAGGTAGACGGTCACGTCATCGCAACCGGGCATCGGACCGCGCCATACCTCGACCGTTTCGTCCTTCTCCCCCATTGGTACGTCCAGCGCGCCCGGGTCGGCGAGCCTGGTGAAGCCGTAGGACTCGGCGTCGATGGACCCGTACTTCGGCAGGAACACGGACACCTCGTGCCCGAGTTCGGCCGCCGCCTTCGAGAGGGCTCCCACCACGTCAGAGAGGCCGCCTACCCTCGCGAAGGGCGCGACCTCTGCGGATGCCATCAGAATTTTCAAGCCTTGATCTCCTCCTTAGGAACTTCGACTTCACGCAGGTATCCGGCGGCTTCCTCGGGCGGCACCGGATTGATGTAGAAGCCGGACCCCCACTCGAATCCCGCCACCTTCGTGAGCTTCGGCATTATCTCGATGTGCCAGTGGTAGTACTTCAGGTCCGTTTCGCCACTGGGCGCCGTGTGCACGATGAAGTTGTAGGGTGGACTGGAGAGCGCGCTGTTGATGCGCATCAGCGTCTCCTTGAGCACTTCGGCGAGCTGCGTCCGCATCTTTGCGTCCATCGCCTCGAAGGACGAGTGGTGCGCCCTCGGGAGGATCCACGTCTCGAACGGGAACCGCGCGGCGAACGGGGCCAGCGTGAAGAAGGCATCGTTCTCGCAGACGATGCGCGTCTTCGTCCATTCCTCCTGCGCGATGATATCGCAGAAGACGCACCTCTCCTTGTAACCGTAGTACTTCTTGCTGCCGGCCAGCTCTTCCGTCAGGCGCTTCGGCAGGATCGGCAGAGCGATCAGCTGGGAGTGCGGATGCTGAAGCGACGCTCCCGCGGCGCTCCCGTTGTTGCGGAAGACCTGGATGTACCTGAACCTGCTGTCCCCCTGGAGGTCGAGCATGCGCTGCTGGATGGCCTTGATGACGAGAGCGACGTGGTCGGCCGGGAGGTCGGCGAACTGCCGGTCGTGTTCCGGCGTTTCGATGACGACCTCGTGTGCGCCGACGCCGTTCATCTTGTCGTACATGCCCTCGCCGGCCCTGTCCAGGTCTCCCTCGATGGACAGCGCCGGGAACTTGTTCGGAACCACCCTGACCTTCCAGCCGGGCGTGTCCGGAGCGGTGCCGGGGTCACGGTACGCCATCACCTCGGGAGGCGTCTTGTCCTCGTTGCCCTCGTCGAACGGACAGAAGCCGCCCTTCTTCTCCTCGGGTTCGGTCGCGAAATCGGTCGGTCGCTTCCCGCGCTCGGTGGCGATGATGACCCAACGACCAAGTACCGGGTCTTTCCTCAGTTGCGGCATTCGTCTCCCTCTTGGTGCCCGTGCCCACACACGTTCAGTGCGGAAGTGACGGCAGGGATGGGTGGCCCCGGCCGCCGTAACGCAGAAGCACATGAGCGGTAGCAGAACGAGAGCCCGCGGTCAACAACCACGTGCCCTGATTGCCGGGGCCGTTCACCCGCGGTGCAGGCGGGAACCCCTTCCTCAAGCCCGCTCTCGCTACTCCTCGCCCCTCGTCCGGAGGGCTTCCACTATACGCCTGACGTCGCGGGCCCGGTCCTTCGGGCAGACCAACGTGGCATCGGGCGTTCTGACAACGACCACGCCGCTCATCCCGAGAACCGCTACAGTGCCGCTCTCGGAGTACGCGACGCAGTCTTCCGAATCTATGACCAGCGCGTCTCCCCGCACCGTGTTGCCGTCGTCATCGCCCGGCCATATCCTGGCGACCGCCGGCCACGCCCCAACATCGTCCCATCCGAAGCCGGCCGGGACCACGAGAACGCCGTCGGCCTTCTCCATGATCCCGTAGTCTACGGAGATCTCCTCGACCGTCTCGTAGAAGCGGACCAGTTCGTCGTCGAAACCGGCATCTTCCGGCCCGCACGAAACGCCCGAGAGCGCGGCGGCCGCCCCGGGAAGACTCCTCGCAACCTCGGCGAGGAAGACATCAGCGCGCCAGATGAAGATCCCGCTGTTCCAGAAATACCCGCCGGCCTCCAGGAAGCCCTCGGCCCTTCTGCGGTCGGGCTTCTCTTCAAAGGACTCGACATCGAAGACGCCGTCGAGGTCGCTGGCACTCCCGGCTTTGATGTAACCGTACTCCGTCTCGGGTCTCGTCGGCCGGATGCCGAGCGTGACGAGCGCCCTCTTCGTCTCAGCGGCGGCGACAGCCAGTTCTATCGCCGCGCGGAAGTTGTCGTCGTCGCGGATCACGTGGTCGGCGGGAAGCACGACCATGACGGCGTCGGGGTCGTCGGCAGCCAGGAGCTTCGCCGCGAGCGCGATGGCCGGGGCCGTGTTCTTAGGCCTGGGCTCTCCGATGATCCGGTGGGCCGGAACCGAAGCGAGCTCTGCGGCCATCCGCTCCTTCAGGGCAACGCTCGTCATCACGAGCGCGTCCGACAGCGACACCACGGGTGCTATGCGCAGAAGGGTATTGCTCACGAGGGTGGACTCGCCCGTGAGACTGAGGAGCTGCTTCGGCCTGGTCCGAGTGCTCATCGGCCAGAGTCTCTCGCCCCAGCCGCCCGCCAGTATCACTGCGTACGTCATCAGGCCCCCCGGTCCCGTCAGCGCGATCTGTTCAGGCAGTACACCGCGATGTCGTCCAGCAGCGCCGTGTCTCCGTCCAGGACGGCCAGCGCCTCGCGGGCCCGTGAGATCAGTCCACTCGCTGACGTCCTCGCCGCCTCGACGCCGTAGACCGTCACGAACGTCGCCTTGTCCACGTCCTTGCCGATGTCCTTCCCGACCTCGTCGGGGTCGCCCTCCGCATCGAGAATATCATCGACAATCTGGTAGGCCAGGCCGAGACTGCCCGCGTACTGCCTTAGCCTCTCCAGCCCCTCCGGCGCCGCACCGAGCAGCGTGCCACCGAGCGTGGCGGCGAGAACAAAGAGCGTTCCTGTCTTGCGTGCCTGGATGTACTCGAGAGTCTCGGTGTCGACGCTCCGGCGCCCGGCGATCTCGAGATCCACGTGCTGTCCGCCGACCATGCCGTACGATCCGACGGCCGTCGCGAGGTCGCGCACGGCCGTCGCCACCCTCCGACCGTCCGCCCCCACGTCCACCCCGTTGTCCGCCACGAGTTTGAACGCGTGCATGAGAAGCGCGTCGGCCGAGAGGATTCCGGTGGCCACACCGAACGCCCTGTGGGTCGTGGGTCGGCCGCGCCTCGTCATGGCGTCGTCCATGGACGGGAGGTCGTCGAGCACGAGGGAGCAGCAGTGCACGTACTCAACGGAGCACGCGGCCTTGACGATCTTCGCGCCGTCGTGACCGAGCGCACGGGCCGCGGCGAGGGTGATGATAGGTCTCAGGCGTTTCCCACCGTTCAGAACGGCGTACCTGATGGCCTCGTGTATCCGCTCGGGATACTCGCCCTCATCGGGAAGATGCCGCTCGAGTTCCTGCTCGACCTGCCGACGTTCCTGCTCGAGAACAGTGGCGATGTTCAAGATCACTCGCTCCTCGACGTGCGCGTGGCCGGAGCCTCTAGAAACCTCTGAGCAGCGTGTAGTAGATGGCCTCGGTGTGAAGCGTCACTCCGTCCCAATCGTATGTCTCCAGCACGTGACGCCTGGCCCTGTCGCCGACCGCGCTGCACTCGTCGGGGTTCGAAAGCAGCCCCGCCAGCTTCTCGGCCAGGTCGTCGGCGTCGCCCTGTCGGAACGTGGTCCCGCAATCC
>DAOWER010000069.1 GCA_030638405.1 Candidatus Eiseniibacteriota bacterium
GGACGACACGATCTCGAACTGGATGTTCTCGGACGAGCGGTTGCCCATGTTGTCGCTTGCCGCGACTGAGATCGTGTGATCCTTGAACGCCAGCGACGGCAGCGGAAAGATGATGGTGCCCTCGCGGAAACTGCCGAGATCGTACGCGAACCGCTCCGTGACGTTCGTCGTGCCGTCCGCTCCCCCGTTGACCAGGAGGATCACGCCGTCGTCCGGGTCCCGATTGACCAGATTGATGCCGTTCTCGTCCGACAGCCGTATCTCCAGCTCGTCGCCTGGCAGCACGGACGTCGCTCCGCCCTCGAACATCATCGAGATGTCGGGCCCGCTTCCGTCCGATACATCGACGCTGTCAGCGATGGTCACTTCCTCGAAGGAGAACGAGCCGTCGCTCTGACCGCTGTAGAAGTAGGCGCGGATGCGGCCGTGCGGCCCCTCCTCGGCAAGCGCCGACACGACGAACTCGGTCGAGAAGTCGCCGTTGGTCACGACGGCGGACCCCTCGAAGAGAACCTCGCCCGGGAGCCGGTAGTGGACGTGGTACTGGGTCAGCGGCTGGACGTAGCCGCTGGTGTCGGCGGTGTCGGAGGCCCGGACAAGCGCCACGCCGTCCGCTCCCGCCGTCGTCCCTGCGTTCGCGCCGGTGACGGTCACGTGATCCCGCCTGCGCATCGGCTCGACGCCGTCTTCGTCTATCTCACCCCAGCCGCTCGGAGACGCGAACGTCCCGGCGGGATCGCCGATCAGCGCGAACTTGCTGTTGTTGAGCCAGATGGAATGATGCGTGGCCGTCTCGATGAAACCGGCCTGCAGTGCCTGCCCGAAGTCGAGATATGCCGTTGGAGCGTCCCGCTGCTCGCCGAAGGTCTTCCAGAAGAAACTCCTGTTGAGCGCCGAGTTGTATCCGGAGCCCGAGTCTCTCGTGCTGCCGATCGACGCAATCGACCCACCGATGGGCGACTTGACCAGAACCTCGCCGACGGAGTCGGAACTCGGCATGTCGAACTTGTTCAGTCGACAGGATGCGGCGAAGAAGAGAGGCAGCCGATCGATGTTCTTGAGCTTCGGGATGTCATCGATGATGAAGACGAGCTCGTGAGCCATCAGGAGTTCGTTGCCGTGCCCCGTGTAGTTGATGATGAGGGCGCCGTCGTTCCACACTTCCAGGAGGTCCGCTCGCGCGCCCGGCTTGTGCCACGCGGCGTCGAACTCGTACTCCATCAGGTAGATCTTCAGCCTGTCGAGCGGCCAGGGTAGGATCTCCCGGCATATCTGCTCGGCCTGCTCCGTGTGGGAGTACTCGAGCTGCGGGTTGGCGTCGCCGTGGTTGTCTCGCCACTCGTCGTCACCAACCAGGACGGCGGTGTTCTTCCAGACTCCCTGCACCGTCTCAGTTTCGTACCGCTCTATCTTGTCGATGGCCGTGGAGAGTTCACCGGCGGACCGGACGGGCAGTCTGCCCAGCGCCATTCCCGGCTCATACCCGCTGACGGCGTCGAAACCGACGAACCAGAAGTCGGTGGGCCAGTACCCGGCGCCGCCCGTGTAGTACGTCGGCATGTAGCAGTCGATGCCTGTCGTCAGGTAGTGCCGGTAGTCGGACGTTGCGTCGCCCACCAGGAGCGCGTGCGTCGGCGGCACGTCGGCGTTCTCGGAGAGGAACTTGAGGTAGTCCCTGATGGCCGACGGATCGACCACGCCCCACGAGAACTCATCGTAGACGTCGGACACCTTGGCCACGCGGACGTCGTAGCCGCCACCGGCGGCGCTCTCCCTGTAGCTCTTCAGCCGAAGCGCCTCGTCGTAGAAACCGTCGTAGACGATCATGACGTACTCGATGTCGGTGTCGGACCTCAAGCCCTCGTGAACGTCTCTCTCGATGCCGGGCGTCAGGTAGCCCCCGTCCGACACGGCGAGGTACGACGCGGTGTCGGCTACATCGTCCTGGAAGGTCGCGCCGTAGCCGCGGGACGATTCGGACGTCGTGACGCCGGGGACGGTGCGAACGGTGTAGCGGTCGATGATCTTGAACACGGAGACATCATCGGTCTCGAAGCCATCCAGCGAGTACTCGAGCACTCCGGTCCGCCGCGAGCTCCCGAAGGCCAGTTGGTCGTCGTTGACGCTGTCCTCGGAATCCATGTCGGCCCAGAGAAAGCGCCAGTACTCGAACTCGAACCAGTCTATGAGAATCCTGTCATTGTCGTAGTCTTCGCCTTCACGGGGCACGAAGACCTCGAACGTGTTGTAGTCCGACCCCGGCTCCTGCGGAAGGTAGTCCCTGAACGGGAGACCGTCCGATTCGAAAACGAGGACCGCATAGCCGTCCCATTCCCCGACGTAGGCCTCGACGTCGTTCAGGTAGAAGTAGACGATGTGGTCCGGACTCACGATGTAGTCGATGGAGTTGCCGTCGATCCTCGCTCGGAGGGTGCCGGTGGAGTCGGTGACGACGTGCGTCAGCCTCTCGTGGAAGTAGCGGTGCTCGGGAGCGCGCGGCTGCTTCATCTCATACATGTAGAAGTTGTCACCGCGGCCCTGGAACTCGTACCTGTTCTCCTCGTAGTGCGCCCTCGCCCGGTAATCGGTCACCTGAAGAGGGCCCGGTTCGTCCTGAAGGTCGTCGGTCTCCATTCTGAGAGGCGGGTCGGCGAAGGGGGTCCCCTCGCTCTCCCAAGTCATCCAGTAGACGGCCGTGCCCGCGAACCGGTTCTCGTGGTACGGCTCCTCCGGTGAGTCGAGCATCAGTTCGTCGGCCCACGCGTCCGTGCCGACGGCGTAGAAGACCACCCGGTCGCCAGAATCGAACAGCCCGTCGTCACCTCCGACGACGGCGACCGTGCACTCATCCATCCAGTCAGGACGCGGCTCGGTGACGTCGGGAGGAAGCGAGAGCCCCGCCCCCGTGAACACGCGAATCGACGCCGGGTCGACCGCGTCCGGGTCGACACCCGCCGCCGACAGGTCGTCGTGACCGATGCCGTAGATCCCTCTCGCGTCGACCGTGAGCTTGAGCCAGTTCCCGGACGTGTCGAAGTACTCGTCCCGGGGGCCCCTCACGAAACCGGGATTGGTCCGCCAGGCTCTGCCGCTTTCGTAGTTGGCGAGTACCGACCGGTAGAGCCTCTCCCACCGCTCGGATGTGCCCCGGGGCGGCGTGTGAGAGCGCACACCGTGAAAGGTCAGGGAGACCTCCACGGTGTCGTACGATACGAGCGTGCCACGCACCGGGTCAACCTGGCAGGGATGGAGCTCGATGTGAACCACTCTCTGCCTGGACAGCCACCGCGGTTCGGTCATCGACGCCGCTGCCCGCGGCCAAAGGCCCTCGCGCGTGTACGGCTCGCCCTCGACATACTCGTACCTGCTCACCTCGCCATCTCCAACCTCGACCGTGGTGAGCGCGGGAAGGACCCTGACGCCCTCACGCGTGGAGGTTCCGCTCGTCGAGACCGCGAGTTCGATGTCGCGGCAGTCCGGCACGGCCAGTGCCAGGCGCACGACGGGCACGTCGGGGGCGCCCGGAACGCCCATCGCGTCCGCGCCCTCGACATGCAGGATCGTGTACTCGCCGCCCGCGATCGCCACACGACTGTGCGCCACCGCACCGGGCCGATAAACAACGACGATGCCCTCCTCACTCGAGGACACCACGCTGGGCCCGGCTGCGAGAGCACCAGTAAACAGAAGGACGGCGACGAGCGCCGCCCCCACGGCCGGCACGTGTTTCCGCGCCATCAGCTCTCCTCCGATGCCGCCCCCGTCAGGGCGGAACTCACATCGTTCCTGCTCACGACTCCGACGACACGCCCCTCCTCGTCGACGACGGGAATGAGCACGAGTTTCCTGTTAACCAAGAGCGCGGCGACCTTCATGATCGATGTCGTGGGCCCCGCAGTGATCAGGTCGGTTACCATGATGTCCTCGGCAAGAAACAACGTCGGCTCGATCTCGGCCATGGTCTGGGCCTCGATCTCACCGAGGTCATCAAGAAACGCCAGCTCGTCGAACATCGAGAGGTAGTGGGGTATGAAGATGCTGATGAGCTCCTCGTGCGTCACGAGGCCTAGGAGGCGCTTGTCCCCGTCCACTACAGGGACGCCAGGTATACGGTGTTTCTTCAACAGGGCGGCGATTTCGGCCACATTAGCCGCCCGCCCCACCGCCACCACGTCCGTGGTCATGTAGTCTCTGGCCTTCAGGCTCATTGTCGCCCTTCTCGAGGGGAGACCTCGACCGGCGCCGCGAGGAGGCGTCCCCGGCCTGGACTGACGGCTTACCTCACCGAATCGAAGATCTTGAACACCGCCTCGACGGACTCGGCCGTGAGCAGCGCGCTCCGGTTCTTCTCGTCCTTCATCAGGAACGACAGCCTCGCCATCAGGTTCAGATACACCCCCGAGGGCTCCGCTTCCTTCGGGGCCGCAATGAGGAATATGAGCCTGACGGGATTGCTGTCAAGAGCGTCGAACGGGACGTCCTCCGTGGTTCTGGCGAACGCGAACACCACGTTCCGGACCGCCGTGCTCTTGGCGTGAGGGAAGGCCACCCCGTAGCCCACACCGGTGGTCACGAGCTTCTCTCTCGCCAGCACGTCCGTCAGGAACCGGGCCCCGTCGGTAACGCCCGGGGACTTCGCAATCAGTCCCGCCATCGACGACAGGATCTCGTCCTTGCTGCCGCCCGGCAGCGCCAGGTTCACGAGCTTCGATTTGGTGAAAGCGGACAGCTTCATGTCTTTTGGTCCCCTGTGTGTTCAATCCCGCGGTCGCCTTCAGTTCGCACCCGAGCGCAGTGACAGAAACACGATCGCGGCGGACGCGCAGACGATCGCGACCTGTGTCAGCGCATGACGGGGCCCTAGCGACCTGCCGTGCGGGAAGATCCTCGAAAGGCGGAGCGAATGCCCCGGGAAGACCTTCTTCTCACGGGGCAGAACCCCCACTCTCCAGAGGAGGTTCTCGATGTCCGGGACCACGGCCCCGACGGCTCCCCAGAAGATACCCGTGCGACCCATCCCGGCCGCCAGCATGACCACGAAGACCGCCGACACGGTCGCCACCTCCACCCACATCTTCTCGAACTCGTAGTGTGGAAGCACATCGAGCGGCACGTGGCTCACAAGCCCAAGAAGCGCCGCCCCAGCGGGATTGCCCGTGAACGAGCCTGCGGCCGCCCCGACCGCCAGGTGGGTGATGACGGTCAACCGCTACCCCTCCTTGTACTCGCCCATGGACATGAACCTCTCGAGACGCCCGCTGACAAGCTCGGCAGGCGACAGCTCTTCCAGCTCCCTCAGGTGGCGCTCTATCGCCTCGCCGACGTGTCGCGCGGTTCGCTCGGGATCTCTGTGCGCGCCTCCACCCGGTTCCGGGATGATCTCGCTGATCACACCGAGCTCCTGGAGGTCACGCGCGGTGATCTTCATGGCCTCGGCGGCCTCGCTGGCGCGCGCCGCGTCCCTGAACAGGATGGAGGCACACCCCTCGGGCGTTATGACCGAGTAGACCGAGTACTCCAGCATCAGCACCCTGTCGCCGACGCCGATGCCCAGCGCTCCACCGCTGCCGCCCTCGCCGATGATGACGACGACGATAGGGACCGGAAGCCGCGACATCTCGAGCAGGTTGCGGGCGATCGCCTCCGCCTGCCCGCGCTCCTCCGCTCCTATCCCGGGCCACGCCCCCGGCGTGTCGACGAACGAGATGATCGGACGCCCGAACTTCGCGGCCATCCTCATCAAGCGAAGCGCCTTTCTGTAGCCCTCGGGGTGGGCGGAGCCGAAGTTCCGGAGGATGTTCTCCTTGGTGTCGCGCCCCTTCTGATGCCCGATGATAACCACCTTGCGCCCGCCGAAGAACCCGAGGCCGCCGATGATGGCGCCGTCGTCCCCGAATCTCCTGTCGCCGTGCAGCTCCGTGAAGTCGACGCCCATCATTCTGAGGTAGTCGTACGTGTACGGCCTTCTGGGGTGCCGCGCGATCTGGGTGATCTGCCAGCGCGTCAGCTTGCCGTAGATCTGGCGCCTGAGGTCCTCCGCTTTGATCTCGAGCCTGGAAAGCTCCTTGGCCACGTCGATGTTCTGGCCGTCGGCGAAGCTCCTGAGCTCATCGATCCTGGACTCCAGCTCCAGGAGCGG
Organism: Candidatus Eiseniibacteriota bacterium; assembly: GCA_030638405.1. Lineage (GTDB taxonomy): Bacteria > Joyebacterota > Joyebacteria > Joyebacterales > Joyebacteraceae > JALGZG01. The sequence continues at coordinate 6,140 of DAOWER010000069.1, forward strand.
CTTCTCGAACTCAAGCCATCCAGCCATAGTCGCTGCTCCGTTTCCGGACCCGGGATACCGGGTCACAGGGCTTCACGCCCGCGCGGGGCCCCCGTACTAGAAACTGTCGTAGAAGACGAACGACAGCGCCCTCGATGACCGCTCCGGCGAGTCGCTCGGACCGACGAGATTCCTGAAGTAGAAATCGATCTCGAGCTGCTCCGAGAAGACCCACCTGAGCCCCACGTTCAGATAGCCCGTCTTGTAGTCCGAGCCGTCGTCGTTCCTCGTGGTTCCGAGCTGGTACTCACCCAGCACGGAGAACTCCTGAGAGAACCTGGCCGAGACCCCCACGAAGTAGTCGGGCCTCACTTTCTCGATCTCCAGTGTCCTCGAGATACCGCCGTGGAACTGCCAGAACTCGGAGAACGGCGCCGTCTTCACAGCAACCACATATATGCCCTGGGACGCCTTCTCGTAGCCGCCGTCGGGCATCTGGGCGCCGTGGCCCCTCGAATCGTATCCGATGGCCAGGCCGGGCATGATGTCGTATTCCTCGGCCAGCCTGATCTTGAGCTCGAACGCGATCTCATTGTCCCAGTCGAGCTCGCCGGAACCTATGACGTTCCCCGCGCCGTAGCCGACCCCGGCCGACACGTACGGGGTGGCCCCGATGGCAAGGCCGATCTGGACGCCGCCCCCGGGCACCACGCGCACGCCCAGCGAGTAGCCCGCTCGGGGCAGCGTGTGCGCCGTCTGAACGTCCACGAGCCGGGTCATCGAGTCGCCGTAGCCCGTGGCCACCGAGGGAACGAGCAGTAGAAGCGACGAAAGGGCCACAAGAGCCCCAAGTTGACGCATCTTACCGGCCCTCCAAGCTTCCAGAGAATGCCCCGAGATCCTGCCGCGAAATATAGCAACTGCCTACCAGGCTGTCAATTAGAAACCCGGGTCGGGCACGCGAGCAAGCGCTACGGAGCCTGTCAGGGCAACGCCGGACTCACCGACGATGTCCTCGAGCCGGTCCAGGAGTTCCCTGGAGGGCTCTACCCGGATCCCGCCCGTGGAGATCGTGACGTCCTCACCGGACGCGGCCTTCACGACGATATCGACCGGGCACCGGCCGCCGTGAGACAGCAGCACGTCCTTCAGGCCCTCGAGCATCGTCTCCTCAAAACCCACAGACGAGATGCTGATGGTCATTTGCTCAACGAACCGCCCGTGAGCGCCGGCCAGCGACACTACATCCGCCGTGATGACCTTGGGCTCTTCCTCCTCCCGCGTCGAGACCTTCCCGTCGACGATCACTGCCGCGTCGCGGCGAATCACCTCGCTCTTCTTGCCATAGATGCTGGAGAACACAACCAGCTCCACGCTGCCGGAGAAGTCCTCAAGCGTGACGAACGCCATCTGCTCGCCCTTGCGGTCCGTCGTGCTCTTGACGTGTGTGATGATGCCGCCCAGCCGGACGGGCTCGCCGTCCTCCATCTCGGCCAGGTCGGCGGTCGTGGCCGTGGCGAACGTCTGGAGCTCCTTCTCGTAGCGTGCGAGAGGGTGGCCGGAGACATACATCCCCAGGACCTCCTTCTCCTTCGCGAGCGCGACACCGTCCGACCAGGGCGTGGCCTCGGGGAGCCTCCTCGGCCGCAGGTCCCGGCCCGCTTCGGTCTCCAGGACGTCCATGAGCGACGTCTGCCCCGAGTCCCTCTCCCGCTGCGTCCTCTGGCCCAGGTCCAGGGCGGCGGAGACGACCTCGTGCTGCTGGGCCCGGTGTCCGTGAAGCCCGTCGAGAGCGCCGGCGGCCACCAGGCTCTCGAGCACCCTGCGGTTCACGAGCCTGAGGTCCACGCGGCTCGTCAGGTCGAAGATGTCCTCGAACGAACCGTGCTCGCGTCTGGCGGCGACTATCGACTTCACCGCAGAGCGTCCCACGTTCTTGACGGCCGAAAGGCCGAACTGGATGTCCCCGCGCGGCGTCGCTCGGAACCCGACGTGCCCCTCGTTGACGTCCGGCGGCAACACCCGTATTCCCAGCCTGCGGCACTCGCCCGTCAGCACGACGACGCGGTCCGAGTTGTCCATCTCGCTCGACAGTGTCGCCGCCATGAACTCCGCCGGGAAGTGGGTCTTGAGATAGGCGGTCCGGACCGCCAGCACAGCGTAGCAGGCGCTGTGGGGCTTGTTGAAGCCGTATCCGGAGAAGAACTCCATCTGGTCGAAGACCTTGACCGCCGTCTTCTCGGGAATCCCGTTCGCCGCGCAGCCCGCCAGGAAGTCCTCTCTCTGCGTGGCCATCTGCTCGACGACCTTCTTCCGCATCGCGTTCAGGAGGATGTCCGCCTGACTCATGCTGAAGCCCGCCAGCGCACTCGAGATCTGCATGACCTGCTCCTGGTAGGCCATGACCCCGTAGGTCTCCTCCAGAACGGGCTCCAGCTTCGGGTGAATGTAGGAGACGTTCTGCCTGCCGTGCTTGCGCTTGACGTAGTCATCGACCATTCCTGAACCCAAGGGGCCGGGGCGGAACAGCGCGTTGACCGCGATCATGTCCTCGAGCCGCTCGGGCTTGACCTTGCGAAGGAGGTCGCGCATCCCCGACGACTCCACCTGGAAGACGCCGACCGTGTGGCCGGTCCCCAGAAGCTCGTAGGTCTCCGAATCGTCGAGCGGGATGGCGGCAGGCTCAAGGTCGATCCCGCGGTTCTCCTTGATCATCGCGAGGGCGTCGTGGATGACGGTCAGCGTGCGGAGCCCGAGGAAGTCGAACTTGAGGAGGCCGATCTTGGCGAGCGAGTTCATGTGGTACTGGGTCGTTATCTCGCCCTTGTTCGACTTGTAGAGCGGCGCCCAGTCGTCAATCCTGCCGGGCGCGATGATGACGCCCGCGGCGTGCACCGACGCGTGGCGCGCCAGCCCCTCGAGATCCTTTGCGTAGTCTATGAGCTTCGTGTACCGCTCGTCGGAGTCCCGAAGCGCCTTCAGCTCCGGCGCCTTCGCCAAGGCCTCATCGAGCGTGATGTTGAGCTCCCGCGGCACCATCTTCGCCACGCGATCGACCTCGGAGTAGGGAAACTTGAGCGCCCGTCCGACGTCGCGGATGGCCGCCCGGGCCTGCATGGTCCCGAACGTGATGATCTGCGCCACCGACTCGCGCCCGTACTTCTCGGTGACGTAGTCGATGATCTCGCTTCTTCGCTCGTAGCAGAAGTCGATGTCGAAGTCCGGCATGCTCTTGCGCGCGGGATTGAGGAAGCGCTCGAAGACCAACCCGAACTCCAGCGGGTCGAGCTCCGTGATGCCGAGCGCGTAGCTCACGATGCTCGCCGCCGCGGAGCCGCGCCCGGGACCGACCGGTATGCCGCGGCGCTTGGCCTCGTGTATGAAGTCGTGAACGATCAGGAAGTAACCGGCGAATCCCATCTGGTCGATGAGTCCGAGCTCCATCGCCGCGCGCTCCTCGACCTCGGGAGTCACCGGGTCGTACCGTTCTGAGAGCCCCTCTTTCGTGAGCGCCGCCAGGTGCTCGGAGGCATCGGCGTACCCTTCAGGGATGGGGAACTCCGGCATGTGGACGCGGTTGAAGTCGAGCAGGAGGTTGCACTTCTCCGCCACCTCGATCGTGTTCTCGTACGCTCCCGGACAATCCACGAAAAGCTCGCGCATCTCGTCCGGCGACTTCATGTAGAACTCGTCGTTGGGCATCCTCATGCGGTTGGGCTCGTCTATCACCCGTCCGGTCTGGATGCACAGCAGCACGTCGTGAGCGGCCGCGTGCTCCCGTTTGATGTAGTGGCAGTCGTTCGCCGCCACGAGCGGCACGTCGAGCTCCCGACCTAGACGCACGAAGGCCTGCCGGACGGTCGCCTCCTCGGGGATGCCGTGGTTGTGGACCTCGAGATACAGGTGCCCGTCCCCGAAGATCTCGGCGAGCTCGATGATCGACTCCCGGGCCGCGGCCTCGTTCCCCGCAAGGACGTGCTGAGCGGGCTCCCCTCGAAGGCACGCCGTGCAGGCCAGGAGCCCCTCACTGTGCTCTCGCAGAAGATCCTTGTCGACGCGGGGCTTGTAGTAGAAGCCGTCCACGTAGCTGGCCGTGGAGAGTTTCATGAGGCTGCGGTAGCCGTCGGTGTTCCTCGCAAGGAGCAGGAGGTGGTTGTACGACTCCCAGCCCTTCCCGGCGGGCCTGTCCTTGTGCGAGCCCGGTGTGACGTACGCCTCCATCCCGATGATGGGCTTGATGCCGTGCTCGCGCGCCTCCGAGTAGAACTCGATGGCGCCGAACATGTTCCCGTGATCGGTGATGGCGAGAGCGGGCATCCTGAGCTCGAGCGCCCGCTGGACCATCAGGTCGATTCTGCAGGCGCCGTCGAGCAGGCTGTACTTGGAGTGGTTGTGCAGATGGACGAAATCCGAGTGCTTCATCTCGAGCGCTCTTCCGCCCCCTCGGGCTGCTTCTCCAGGATCTGCCGGATCATCCACTCGGCAAGCTCCGCCAGGTTATCTTCACCTCTATCCGTGCGCCGCCTCTTCTCCACCGCCAGCGCCTCTCCCAGCACACGGTTCCAGCTGGCTACGTCGATGCTCACAAGAACGAAGACCTGACAGACCGGAGAAGCGGAGTCTTCGGCCGCGCGCCGCGCCTCCCCCGGCACGTCCCCGCACCGACGGTAGAAAACGCTGTCCTGCCTGGCGGCCTCGGCCATACGGTCGCCGTAGACAGCAACGATACTGTTCTTGAAATCGAGCCGCTCGATCGGCGACGTCTCGACGCGGGACTTCTGCATCCCGAGGTTGAAGAGCTCTGTGAAAACCCGGGTGGCCTTGAGATGAATCTGCGAGCCCGCGTCGGCTGCCGCTCCCTCGATCCCTGTCTCAGGATCGGTCGCGAACGACGTGCCACCCACGAAGAGCGACCTCCCGTCGCGCTCGGGGAGAACAATCCTGACCCAGTCGGGAACCTCGTGGCTCGGCGTTCGTGCCCCCGTGCAGCCCGTGAGATATGCAAGCAGAACTAAGAACGACATCACCAGAGCGGCGTTCCTGAGACCTGACATGGGGCTCCCCCTGTGTGATTGGTAGCGTGGAAGCAGCGTCTCGGGCGAACAGGCGTTCCCCGGGAAGAAGAGGCGACCGCGCTCCTCCACAGCGCCTGAACGAGACTACCAGCAGACGTCCGGCAGCGTCAAGACGGCCGGCGCCGACCTGCAACCCGCCCCACAAAAGCGAGGACCCCTCCCGCCTTTCGGCGAAAGGGGTCCGTAGGTTCCGGCGGCGTCCTACTCTCCCACAAGGTCTCCCCAGCAGTACCATCGGCGCAGGAGGGCTTAACTACTGTGTTCGAAATGGTTACAGGTGTGACCCCTCCGCCATTGCCACCGAAACTTCTTTCGCGCCGGTGGTGACCGGCGCCGAGATTGGCACCTGGCATAGGGCTAGCTCTCGCCGCCCCGCGTCAGTCGCTAGCAATCGCATCGCAGACTACGAAAGCCAGGTGCTCATTCCCTGGACACTCAATAGAAACGGACGGTGGAAGATGCACCCATGCAGATTCTTAATGGTCAAGTCTCACGGCTGATTAGTACCGGTCGGCTGAAGAGATTGCTCCCCTTACACCTCCGGCCTATCTACGTCGTAGTCTACAACGAGCCTTCAGGTGGGATAA
>DAOWER010000034.1 GCA_030638405.1 Candidatus Eiseniibacteriota bacterium
GGGCGTCGCCACCATCACAGACAACATCGTCGGCGAGAACTACTACTACGGGATCTACAGGGGCTCCGACAGCACCGCCCCCGATCCTCCCGCGCCGATCATCGACTACAACGACGTCTACTGGAACGGCGCGCTCGACTACCGGTTCGTCACGCCGGGGCCGAACGACATCTCGCTCGATCCCATGTTCTGCATGCCCCCGACCAACCTCGCGATCGACTACCTGTCTCCCTGTGCGGGGACGGGCACCGGTGGTAGCGACAGGGGAGCCCTCAAGCCCGGCTGCGAGCCGGTCACCGTCGAGGACACGTCCTGGGGTGTCATCAAGTCGATGTTCAGGTAGAGAGGCGACTGACTGCCGCTCGGACGGGCCGTCATCATGACAGGAGGCTCCCGGCTGCACGCCGGGAGCCTCTGTCGTGTGCCGGCGAGGCGGCTCGTGGCGGCATGAAACGGCTTGACCGCGCGCGTGACACTCTCATAATATGATAGGTTGTATCCGGACGCCTCGCGGCGTCCATGCGTCGAACTGCGCCCGGCAGCGCCGGGGCCGTCTGCGGATGGCGGGAGCGTGACGATCCATGCTGACACAGGAGGTGGCCACGGTCAGGAAGACATCTCTCTACGATGAGCACGTGGCACTCGGGGCCAAGATCGTCGACTTCGCGGGATGGGCCATGCCCATGTTCTACGAGGGGATCGTCAAAGAGCACCAGCGAGTGCGGGGCACCGCCGGGCTCTTCGACGTCTCCCACATGGGGGAGTTCATGGTGTCCGGGGCCGACGCGCTCCCGGCGCTCGAGCGGCTGACGACGAACCGCGTTGCTTCGATTGCGGAGGGACGGGTGCAGTACTCGGCGATGTGCTATGAGAACGGCGGGTTCGTCGACGACCTTCTCATCTACGCGCTCCCGGGGCGCTACATGCTCGTGGTCAACGCCGCCAACCTGGAGAAGGACCTCGAGTGGATCCGCTCGAATCTGACGGGCGACGTGGTGGTCGACGACGTGTCCGACGAGACCGGGCTGGTGGCGCTTCAGGGGCCGGCGTCAGAGAGGATACTGTCGGGTCTGACATCGGTCGACGTGCCGGCGCTGCCCTACTACTACTGGACGAAGGCGGAGATCGCGGGCCGCGAGACGACGCTGTCCAGAACCGGCTACACCGGCGAGGACGGTTTTGAGATCTACTGCGACCCGCGGCACTCGTGCGCCATCTGGGGCGCCTTGCTCGAGGAGGGAGCCGCCGCGGACATCGGGCCCGTTGGTCTCGGGGCACGCGACACGTTGAGGCTCGAGATGGGCTACAGCCTCTACGGCAGCGAGATGGACGCGAGCCGTTCGCCTGCCGAGGCCGGCCTGATGTGGGTCACGAGACTCTCGAAGGGTGACTTCATTGGGCGCGACGCGATCGCTCGCAGCATTGACGAGGGAATCGACGAGCGCATCGTCGGGTTCGAGCTGACGGGCAGAGGCATTCCGCGGCCGGGACACCGGCTCTTCGTCGGAGACGACGAGGTAGGGCACGTGACCAGCGGGACGTTCTCCCCGAGCTTGAAGAGAGGCATAGGGCTCGGCTACGTGAGGTCGGACGTGACCGGCGAGCTCTCCGTGGACATAAGAGGCAGTCACATCGAGGCGCACACGGTCTCCCTTCCGTTCTACCGGGAGGGAAGCGTCAAGCGCAAGCGCCCTGCTCTCTGACAGAGTCGGCAGCGGGCCGCTCGCGGGGCAGCCGGACGCGTCAATTCACGAGGTGAGAAATGAGCGAGAAGGACCGTTTGTTCACTGAGACGCATGAATGGGTCAGCGTGGAGGGCGACGTGGCCACGCTGGGGCTCACCGACTACGCACAGGGAGAACTCGGGGACATCGTGTTCGTCGAGCTTCCCGAGGCCGGCAGGAGCCTGGCCGCGGGTGACGTGCTGACGACCATCGAGTCCGTCAAGAGCGTCAGCGAGCTGTACGCGCCCGTTGAGTGTGAGATCGTCGAGGGGAACGCCGCCCTCGAGGACGATCCCTCGATCATCAACTCCGATCCGTACGGTACGGGCTGGATCGCGAAGCTCAAGCTCGCTCCCGGGACGGACGTCTCGCAGTTCATGACCGCCGAGCAGTACGAAGCGCACATCAAGGGGTAGGGTTGCCGTACGTTCCCAACACAGACCGCGATCGCAAAGAGATGCTCCGCGAGATAGGGGTCGGGTCCGTCGAGGAGCTCTTCGCCGATGTTCCGCAGGATCTGCGGGCGAAGGCGGAGCTCGACGTGCCGGGCCCACTGTCGGAGGCCGAGCTGGTTCGGCACATGCGGCGTCTGGCGTCGATGAACCGGACCACCGACGACGTGGTCTCGTTCCTCGGGGGGGGTGTCTACGACCACACAGTGCCGGCCGTCGTCCGATACGTCATGAGCATGCCGCAGTTCTACACCGCGTACACGCCCTACCAGGCCGAGGCGAGCCAGGGCACGCTCCAGAGCATCTACGAGTTCCAGTCCCTGATCTGCCGTCTCACGGGGCTCGACGTCGCCAACGCGTCGATGTACGACGGAGCCTCCGCGGCGGCCGAGGCGTGTCTGATGGCGTCGGCCGTCACGAAGCGCAGGAAGATAGTGCTGGCGCGCACGGCGAACCACGCGCTCCGCACGGTGGCGTCGACCTATCTCGAGGCGTCCGATATGGAGATCGTCGAGGTGCCGTCCCTCGGCGGAGTGACGGACGCAGGCGCGCTCGACGCGAACATCGAGGGCGCGGCGGCGGTCGTGGTCCAGCACCCGAACTTCTTTGGGCTCCTGGAGCCCGTGGAGGCGATCTCGGCGAAGTGCGAGAGCGCGGGAGCGATGCTCGTCGCTTCGGTCGACCCGCTGTCTCTCGCGGTCCTCAAACCGCCGTCCGACTACGGGGCGGCGATAGCCGTCGGGGAGGGGCAGTCGCTGGGAAGCCCCGTCGCGTACGGTGGCCCGCTTCTCGGATTCATGGCGACGACGCGCAAGCACATCAGGCGTCTGCCCGGCAGGATAGTCGGCGCGACCACCGACACGGAGGGGCGCCGCGGGTTCGTGATGACGCTGCAGACCCGCGAGCAGCACATCAGACGCGATAAGGCCACCTCCAACATCTGCACGAACGAGGGACTCGTTGCCCTGGGCGCGGCCGTGCATCTGTCGCTCCTGGGGAAGAAGGGTTTCCGCGAGCTTGCGGAGCAGGTGACGGCGAAGGCGCACTACGCGGCGCGAGCTCTGGCGGCCATACCCGGCGTACGCAAAAAGTTCGACGGCGCGTTCTTCCGCGAGTTCGTCCTGGAGCTGCCGAAGCCGGCGCACAAGGTCAAGCAGGAGCTCGGCGGGGCCGGCATCTGGCCCGGCATTTCCTGCGGCTGCTACTACCAGGACATGAATGACTGCCTGCTCGTGTCCCTGACCGAACGCAGCACGCGCGACGATATAGACTCACTGACGTCGGCGCTCGAGGCCGTCGTCAGGCCGGGGGTGAACTCATGAGCGAACCGCGCGACCGCGCGAAGGTGGTAGAGCCCACCGTGTTCGAGCTCTCGCATCCTGGCCGCCCGGGCTACCGCCTGCCGCAGCTGGACGTTCCTGCCGCGGACCTGGCGGAGCTGCTGGGTGAGAAGAACCTGCGGGCCGAGCTGCCCGAGCTTCCCGAGCTCTCCGAGCCGGAGGTCGTGAGGCACTTCACTCGTCTGGCGGAGATGAACTTCCACGTCGACCGCGCGATGTACCCCCTCGGCTCGTGCACCATGAAGTACAACCCGAAGATCAACGAGGAGATGGCGGCGCTTCCCGGGTTCGTGGGCGTCCACCCTGAGGCGGACGCCGCCGAGTGCCAGGGAGCGATCTCGCTCATCTACAACCTAGGCCGCATGCTGGCCGAGATCTCCGGCATGGACGAGGTCAGCCTGCAGCCGCCCGCCGGAGCGTCCGGCGAGCTCGCGGGCATGCTGATCGTCCGGGCACACCACGCGCACAACGGGAACCCGCGCTCGAAGGTCATCGTTCCTGACACCGCGCACGGTACCAACCCCGCAAGCCTGACGCTCGCGGGCTATCGCGCCGTCGAGGTCGCGTCCGGCCCCGACGGGCGGACGGACGTCGATGCGCTCAGTGCGATGGTCGACGACGAGACCGCGGCCTTCATGATCACCAACCCGAACACGCTGGGCGTGTTCGAGGACCGCATCGCGGAAATAGTCGACATCATTCACGGCGTGGGCGGCCTCGTGTATCTCGACGGAGCCAACCTCAACGCGTCGCTCGGCATCGTGCGGCCCGGCGATGTCGGGTTCGACATGATGCACTTCAACCTGCACAAAACGTTCTCGACACCGCACGGCGGCGGCGGCCCCGGGTCCGGGCCCATTGGGGTGAAGGACTTCCTCGCGGACTACCTGCCCTACCCGGTCGCGCGCCGCGACGAGCGGAAGGCCAGGGGGCTCGAGTTCGATTTCGACTACGACCGACCGAAATCCATCGGCAAGGTGCACGCGGCGTACGGGAACTTCCTGGTCGCCGTGAAGGCCTACGCCTACATATTGACACTGGGGCCGGAGGGGTTGAGACGCGTTGCCGAGAACGCCGTGCTGAACGCCAACTATCTGCAGAAGAAGCTCGAGCCCCTCTTCGAGCTCCCCTTCGACGGGCTCTGCCAGCACGAGTTCGTCCTGTCGGCGTCCAGGCAGAAGGAGCAGGGGGTCACGGCTCTGGACGTGGCCAAGAGGCTCCTGGACTACGGCCTTCACGCGCCCACTGTCTACTTCCCCCTGATTGTCAAAGAGGCTCTCATGATAGAGCCGACCGAGACGGAGAGCAGGGCCTCGCTTGACAGGTTCGTGGAGGTGATGACGACCGTAGCGGAAGAGAGCGCCAGCACTCCCGAGCTGGTCACGGGCGCTCCGACCGAGACACCGGTGAGCCGTCTGGACGAGCGCCGAGCGGCCAAGGATCTGGACGTGACCTGGGAGAAGAGCTAGATAATGGCGAGCCTGTCCCGGGAGAATCTCAGCTGGACCTCGTGGCCGATGCTCAGAAGCCCGATCAGGGCCGTACTGGCGGTGGCGTTCGTGGTGCTGATGGCGTGGACGATCCAGGCCCTGTTCCGCACCACCTACTTCACAGTGGTCGCGGTGCTCCTGGTCTGGGGACAGGTCGCGGGCTTCTTCCTGCCGACGAGGTTCTCGCTGACGGGAGATGGTGTCTCGGTCAGAGGGCTCGTCAGCAGGCGCGAGAAGGACTGGAGCGAGTTCCGGTCGTACTACGTCGACAGAGGGGGAGTGCTCCTCTCGCCGTTCATGGAGCGGTCCAGACTGGAGCGATTCAGAGGCGTGTCGGTTCAGTTCCACGGCAACCGGGACGCGGTCGTGGCCTTCGTCGAGCGCATGATGGCCCGGAAAGACGACACCGGCGACAGCGGGGAAGGTGGAGAGACCGATGAGCCCGTCGAGCGGCTGGGCGATGAAAGACAGGGCGGACGAGCGTCCGCTGCCTGAGCACAAGGAGGTGATGGACCGCTTCGCGCGGAAGATCATTGACTGGAGGATGACCGCGCCGGCCATTCTCTTCCTGGAATCCGCGAAGCCGCTGTCGTTCCTGGGCAATCAGGCTCTCGTGTTCTTCCAGCCGATGGTGCAGTCGATATTCAACTTCAAGACCTACGACGAGGTTGTCGAGATCCTCGAGGACAGGGACAATCTCGAGTATCTGGTGTCCAGAATAGAGGAGTTCGAAGCAGAGCGCACGAAGGCAGAACGGGAGGAGAAGAAGCGGCGCAGAGAAGAAAGGCGCGCCGCCAAGGCACCCAAGGAAGGTGAAGATGAGTGAGAACGGGAAGATCAAAGCGATCGTCGCGACGGACTGCGGCAGCACTACGACGAAGGCGATCCTGATCAAGCTTGTTGACGGCGAGTACAGACTCATCGTCAGGGGCGAGGCGCCTACGACGGTTGAGGCTCCGTTCGAGGACGTGACCAGGGGCGTGCTGAACGCGATACGGGAGGTGGAGGAGCTGTCGGGTCACGAGATTCTTGACGGCGAGGACATCATCCATCCGAACGATGGCACGAGGGGTGTGGACCTCTATCTCTCCACGTCGAGCGCGGGCGGCGGCCTGCAGATGATGGTCGCCGGTGTGGTGAAGAGCATGACGGCCGAGAGCGCCGAGCGCGCCGCGCTGGGCGCGGGCTCGATCGTCATGGACGTGATGGCGTCCAACGACGGTCGCCTGCCGCACGAGCAGATCGAGCGCATCAGGCACCTGAGGCCAGACATGATTCTCCTTTCGGGCGGCATCGACGGCGGGACCATCACGCACGTCGTCGAGCTCGGGCAGATCATCGCCGCTGCCGACCCGAAGGCCAGGCTCGGCGCGGGCTACAACCTCCCCGTCATCTACGCGGGCAACAAGGACGCCACGGAAGAGGTGGTGAAGCTCCTGGAGGAGAAGACCTCGCTCTATAAGGTCGAGAACCTGCGGCCGGTCCTCGAGCGCGAGAACCTGGGCCCCGCGCGCGACAAGATCCACGACCTCTTCATGGAGCACGTCATGGCCCAGGCCCCCGGCTACGGCAAGCTGATGGGCTGGACGGACGCCCCCATCATGCCGACTCCCGGCGCCGTAGGATCCATGATAGAGGCCATCGCGAACCGGCAGGGCATCGAGGTGGTAGGCGTCGACATCGGGGGCGCCACTACCGACGTGTTCTCCGTGTTCCAGAATACGTTCAACAGGACGGTGTCGGCCAACCTCGGCATGAGCTACTCGGTGTCCAACGTCCTGGCCGAGGCTGGCATAGACAACGTGATGCGATGGGTACCGTTCAAGCTCCCGGAGCTCAGCGTCAGGAACCGAATCAAGAACAAGATGATTCGCCCGACGACCGTTCCGCAGGCGCTGGACGACCTCAAGCTCGAGCAGGCCATCGCGCGTGAGGCTCTGCGCCTCGCGTTCGTGCAGCACAAGAACTTCGCCGTCAGCCTCAAGGGCGTGCAGCAGGAACGGACGATCTCCGAGGCCTTCAGCCAGTCCGCGTCGGGCGCGACGCTCGTCAACATGATGGACCTCGACCTCCTCGTCGGGTCCGGCGGCGTACTCTCTCACGCACCGAGGCGACAGCAGGCGGCAATGATGCTGATAGACGGCTTCCTACCCGAGGGAGTCACGCGCCTCGCCGTCGACTCGATCTTCATGATGCCGCAGCTGGGAGTGCTGGCGGAGGTCCACGAGCAGTCTGCCACGGAGGTGTTCGACAAGGACTGCCTGATACACCTGGGCACGCTGGTCGCGCCGGTCGGGACGGGGCAGGAGGGCAAGCCCTGCATCAAGCTCGAGACCACACTTCCTGACGGCACCGCCGTTAACGAGGACATACCATTCGGCGAGATGAAGGTCTATCCGCTGGGCGTCGGCGAGACGGCGAGCGTGAAGGTGACGCCCGCCAGAGGGTTCGACGCGGGCGCGGGGCCGGGGAAGCCCTTCGAGAGCACGCTCTCGGGCGGCGTTGTCGGGCTGATAGTGGACACCCGCGGCAGGCCCTTCAACCTCCCGACCGACGAGAGCGAGCGTGTGAAGAGGCTCGACAAGTGGGCGGCCGCGTTCGACGCGTATCCGACCTCATAGGATCGGGCTGCTGCCTCCGCGCGGGCCCCTTTTCTCGGGTCCCGGAGGGAGCCTCCACTGACGAACACGAGGAGCGGCAAATGGCACATGCATACACACCAGGACTGAGAGTGTCCGAGAAGACGGTCGTCCGCAAGGAGCGACGGCTTCCCATCAAGGGGGAGGTCGTCGTGGCGAAGGGCGACCGCGTGACCTCGGAGAGCATAGTAGCGCGGACGCACCTGCCGGGCAACGTCCAGCTGGTGAACGTCGCGAGCAAGCTCGGACTTCCCCCTGAGGATCTCCCCTCCGTCATGCTGAAGAAAGGCGGGGACCCGATTGAGAAGGACGAAGCCCTCGCGATCACGCAGGGGTTCTTCGGCCTCTTCAAGTCGAAGGTCCCGTCTCCGTGTGAGGGCACGGTCGAGAGCATCTCAACCGTCACCGGACAGGTCATTCTGCGCGAGCCGCCGAGCCCCATCGAGATTGACGCGTACATCGATGGTGAGATCGTGGAGATCTTCCCGGAGGAGGGTGTTGTCGTAGAGACCGTCGGCACGTTCATTCAGGGCATCTTCGGTGTCGGTGGCGAGAAGACGGGCGAGATCGCGGTTGTGGTCGACGGGCCGGGGCAGCCCCTCGACGCGTCGCTCATCACTGAGGCGCACAAGGGCAAGATCATCGTGGGTGGGTCACACGTCAAGTGGGACGGGCTGCAGAAGGCCCTCGAGGTGGGTGCTGCCGGCATCGTGGTCGGAGGGTTCGACGATCCCGACCTCAAGCGGCTCCTCGGGCGTGACCTGGGCGTGGCCATCACCGGCCACGAGGATCTGGCGACCGCCCTCATCCTGACGGAGGGCTTCGGCGAGATGGCGATGGCCCACGGCACGTTCGATCTCCTGAAGTCCCGCGAGGGCAAGAAGGCCTCCATCAACGGCGCCACTCAGATCCGGGCGGGTGTCATCAGGCCTGAGATAGTCGTTCCTCTGGAGGCCGACGCGGAGAGCGTCCAGGAGGCGGAGGGGTCCATCACCGGCCTTGAGATCGGTAGCCTCATTCGCGCTATCCGCGAGCCGCACTTCGGCTCGCTGGGTCGTGTCACGGATCTGCCGAACGAGCTCCGGCAGATGGAATCTGAATCGATGGTGCGTGTCCTCATGGTGGAGTTCGAGGACGGGGAGCAGGCGCTGCTCCCGCGCGCCAACGTGGAGATGATAGAGGGGTAGTCAGAAACGCCTTCAGGCCGCCCGCGTGAGAGTGGCCTGAAGGAATCGGCCCGCGGGACATTTGGCTTGACACTGTGCGCGCCGTTTGCTAGCTTCAATCTTTCAACTGCGCGAGCGCCCGTGGGGTCAAGCGATCCCGCTGTTCGGTCTTACCTATTGGAGGAGCGCTGGATGTTCGCGGACAAGGGGCGCTTGAGCGCCGAACGCTTCGGAGCGGGGCTCGTCATTCTGACAGTGACGGCCCTCTCTTTGTGTCCGGCGCCGGCGGCAGCTCAAGACGGCGCTCCGACTGAGGCCGACAGCCTGGCTTCCGTCCCCTCGCTGGCTCCGCCCGCCAACGTGCAGGTCGTGGACAGGGACAACGACCGCGGCAGTCAGATAGACGTCTCCTGGGAGCCGCCCGCCGATGTCGAGGCGGGCGGTGTTGAGTTCTACCGCATCTTCCGTTCTTCTCACCCCGACACCGGCTTCACTGACGTCGGTCGCGTGGGCTTCACGCAGACCTCGTACGTCGACGCGGGTTTGGAGAACGAGACCGAGTACTACTACCGCGTGGCCGCCGGAGCGGGCGAGGAGCTGTCCTACTCGCCGACGATCGGGCCCGTCGTCTCGCGTCCTCACTGGTTCAACACGGAGCGGCTCAACTGCCTGGTCGCCGTCGTGATCTTCGTTGCTGCCATCATCATCTTCGTCACCTGGGCCAAGGGAGGCAGGGAGCTTTTCATCAGGCGCCTGCCCGGTCTCGACGAGATGGACAACGCCGTCGGCCGAGCGACCGAGATGGGGAAGCCGATCCTCTACATCACGGGCCTCTCCGGTATCTCCGATGTCGCGACCATCGCCGCGATCAACATCCTGGGAGAGGTCGCCAAGAAGACGGCCGAGTACAACACGAGGCTCATCGTCCCGTGCGCCGACCCCATCGTCATGGCGGTCGAGCAGGAAGTGGTCAAGGAGGCGTACGCCGAGATGGGGCGCCCGGACGCTTACAACGATGACGACGTCTTCTATCTCACCCGCAGCCAGTTCGCCTACGTGGCCGGCGTCAACGGCATCATGGTTCGCCAGCGCCCCGCCACCATCCTCTACATGGGCATGTTCTACGCGGAGTCGCTCGTGCTCGCCGAGACCGGCTCCTCCGTCGGCGCCATCCAGATTGCGGGGACCGACGCCGTCACGCAGCTGCCGTTCTTCATCACGTCGTGTGACTACACTCTGATAGGCGAGGAGCTCTACGCGGCGAGCGCCTATCTTTCCAGAGAGCCGATCCTGCTGGGCGGGCTCAAGGGACAGGACACCTTCAAGTTCCTAGTGGGTATGCTGCTGATACTCGGAGTGATCGCCGCGACGTTGGCATCGATCGGCGCTATCGAAGCGAACTTCATGGCGCCGCTCTACTCGACGGGTTAGCGGACGGGACAACGCACGAGACGCAAGAGGAAGAGTTTCAACCATGATGCGTAGACAGATCCCACTGGCACTGTGCTTCATTTTCGGCGTCTTCATGACGATCCAGTACTTCATCCCGCACCACAGTGTCGCGGACATGCAGGAGCGCATCCTCATGTGGCTCCAGACGCTCCTCGCGTTCGCGTTCCTCCTGGGGACCGTCAGCCTCATCAAGCTTCACTATCACAAGATCCGGAACAGGGCAGACGACCGGGCGTACAGCTTCGTTGCGCTCGCCGGGCTTCTTACTATGATCGGACTCGGGTTCTTCCACCCGTCTCACAACCTGCCGGGTTCACCGTTCAGTCAGATGTTCCTGAACGTCCAGGTGCCCATCGAGGCGACAATGTTCTCGCTTCTGGCGTTCTACATCGCCTCCGCGGCGTTCAGAGCATTCCGAGCGCGGACCCTGGAGGCCACTCTGCTTCTGGTCGCGGCCAGCATAGTCATGCTCGGTCGCGTTCCGATTGGCGACCTGATCCACGAGGGGTTGCCGCAGGCGACAAGATGGATTCTCGAGGTGCCGAACCTCGCATCGAAGCGAGGTGTCATGATCGGTGTGGGACTCGGCATGATGTCGACAGCGCTCAAGATCATTCTTGGTATCGAGAGAGCTTGGATGGGGGGCGGCGACTAGTCCGCGTGGTTGCGCGCGGCCTGCCGCGCTTCGGAGGTAGCGATGTCCTGGGCTGAGAAGGTGCTCAAGGTAGACAGGCGGTGGATCTTCCTGGCGATCGGGATTGCTGTGACCATCCCGTTCTTCCTGCCACTCGGTCTTCCCGTGATCACAACGCCGCCCGTGCAGAGCCTATACGACGCCGTCGATGAGCTCGAGCCCAATGCGGCCCCGCTGCTTCTGTCGATAGACTACGCTCCTGCGACCCTTCCGGAACTCGAACCGATGTCCATGGCGATCCTGCGTCACTGTTTCGAGAAGGACGTCGACGTCGTCGTGATGACCCTGCACCCCGCCGGCTACGGGCTCGCGGAGCGCGCCGTGCTCAACGCGGCAGAGGAGTACGACGTCACCTACGGTGAGGATTTCGCCTTCCTCGGGTTCCAGCCGGGGGTCTCGGCCGTCATTCTGGGCATGGGCATCAACATCAGAAACGTTTTCCCGGAGGACGCCTACGGCACGCCGCTGGACGAGCTGCCTCTGATGCAGGGTGTCCGGAACTACGACGACATTCCTCTGGTCATCTCCCTGGCCGGATGGTCCGCGGCGGAGGCGTGGGTCTACTTCGCGTACCAGCCGTACAGGCAGACCGTCGGCGCGGGCGTCACGGCCGTGATGGCCACCGATTTCTACCCCTATCTCAACGCGGGCCAGCTGGTGGGGCTCCTGGGGGGCATGCGCGGCGCGGCCGAGTACGAGGGGCTAGTTCAGCATCCGGACCAGGGCACTCGAGGTATGGACTCGCAGTCCGTGATCCACCTGCTTATCATCGTTCTCATCGCCATCGGCAACACCGCCTACTTCATGGCGAGGCGCGCGAAGGCGCCCTCGGGCGGGGGCGTGTCCTAGGGCCCTGGCAGGGGTGCGCGCGAGGACCGTCTCGCGACCGCGGACACGAAGGGGATTCCCGGAGGATTCGAAGGTGACTTTCATCTGGACCACAATCGGGGCGTTGCTCACGCTCTCGATATACAGCTTCCTCTACAAGGACAACCCTTTCTACAAGTTCGCCGAGCACCTCGTGGTCGGCGTGTCCGCCGGTTACTATCTGGTCATCTACTACTTCAACTTCATCCACCCGAACGTCTTCTCGCCGGTCTTCCTGCTGCGTATGGGCGGTGAGCCTATCGGCTTCGGCAGCTTCCTCTGGTGGATGGCGCTGATTCCCGGCTTGTTGGGCATACTGCTCTACGCCAGGTTCTTCCCGAAGTTCGCCTGGGTCGGGCGCTGGGCACTCGGCGTGTACGTTGGTGGCTACGCGGGTCTGGGGATCTCGCCCGTCATGCAGGCACGCGTCATCGAGCAGCTGCGCGCGAACGCGGTCTCCGTCGCGGGCGTCGAGGACCCCTTCGCCGCGATGACCAATCTGGCGCTCGGCGTCGTCATCTTCGCCGCGATGACCTATTTACTGATCGTCAAGCGGAACCTCGGCACGAAGAACTTGCTGGCCAAGATCGGTGTTCTCCTGGTCTCGGCGGTCATGGGGTATGCCGGATGGTGGGTGCTGTCGCTCATCTCGAGTACCGGAGTGGTCTCGCTGACCAACATCCTGCTCGTCGTCGGGCTCCTCGGAACGCTTTCGTACTTCTTCTTTTCGATGAAGCACAAGGGGCTCCTGGGGGGACTGGCCCGCGTCGGCATCGCATTCCTGATGGTGGGCTTCGGGGCCTCGTTCGGTTACACGGTGATGTCCCGTGTCTCGCTTCTCATCGGCAGGGTCAGCTTCCTGCTGCACGATTGGCTGCATCTGATCGACTGACGGCGCGCGGCTCTGAAGGCCGCCGCCAACTGCCGGACGCTTCCGTTCGGCGCCAAGTGAAGGCTCCATCCGTTCATGAGCGCGGCAATGACGATGAAGCTTCTCCGTTCTCTCACCTTCCTGGCGGTAGTGTCGCTGGCCGTCTGCGCGTGCGCGCAGGATGCCCGGCCCGACAGCTCCGCCGCGATGTCACTCGACACTGTCCCACCCGCCCCCATCACTTGTCTTGAGGCCCGCGACTACGTCGACAACAGCGATGCGGGCGATAAGATACACATCACATGGTCGCTGTCGGCCGATGACGGCGGCGGCATGAGCGACGTCGCCTCGTACCAGCTCTGGCGGTCCGAAGGGGCGGAGGCGGGCTGGGATTCGCTCGGTGTCGCGGCCGCGGGGCAGACAAGCTACCTGGACGAGACGGCGGAGCCGGGTGTCGACTACTACTACGGCGTTGCAGCCTTCGACGGCGTCAACTACTCCGAGCAGACGTCGTTTGGGCCCGTGGCCGGGCGCACGAACTTCTTCCAGAAGACGCGTGTGTCCGTGCTCGTGCTCATGCTGGTCTTCTTCGGCATGGTTCTCGTCTTCACGAAGCTCGCCGAGCGCGGCGCCGACCTGTTCGTGCGCCGGATTCCGGGGCTGAACGCCATCGAGGAGGCCGTCGGCCGTGCGACCGAGATGGGCCGCCCGGTCCTCTACGTGCCCGGCATCGGCGAGATCGACAACATCATGACGATCGCCAGCCTCACCATTCTCTCGCACGTGGCCAAGATAACGGCCAGGTACGAGACGCCTCTCATCGTGCCGACGGCGCGCGCGGTCGTGATGTCGGCCGCGGAGGAGGTCGTCAAGGAGGCTTACGCGGCGGTCGGGAAGCCCGACGGCTACAACCCGGACAACATCCGCTACCTGTCGGATGCGCAGTTCGCGTTCGCGGGCGCGGTCAATGGCATCATGCTGCGGGAGAAGCCCGCGGCGAACCTGTACATGGGGGCGTTCTGGGCGGAATCTCTGCTCCTGGCCGAGACCGGCTTCGAGGCAGGCGCCATTCAGGTTGCCGGGACCGCGATGGTCTCTCAGTTGCCGTTCTTCGTGACGGCGTGTGACTTCACTTTGATGGGTGAGGAGCTGTACGCGGCCAGCGCGTATCTTTCTCGCGAGCCGAAGCTCCTTGGCGGGCTCAAGGGCTCCGACTGGATGAAGGTCTTGAGTATCACCATCATGGCTACGGGCGTCATTATCTACCTGTTGAACCCGGACAACGCCTTCGTGGCGTGGTTCTCTTCGCAGTAGGACGGGACGCGCTCGGACAACGTCCGCGCCCCGCAGCAGAGGTCATCGGATGAGAAGAGAGATTCCCCTCGCTATCACGTTTCTGATCGGCATCTTCATGCTGGTCGATTTCTTCGTGCCGCACCACGTCGTCTCTTCGTCCGCGGAGGAGATGAAGCAGTGGGGGACGATCATCATCGCTGCGTCGATTCTCCTGGGCGTCGGGAATCTCATCCGAGTTCACTTCCACAAGATACGCAGGAGGCGCGAGGGCTGGGGCTACAGCATCACCACGCTGGCCATAATGGCCATCATGTTCGCGTTCGGTGGCCCATGGGGGACCATTGAGGAGGGCTCCGCCTTCAACTGGATGTTCCTGAACATGCAGGTGCCCCTCCAGAGCACCATGTTCTCGCTGCTGGCCTTCTTCATCGCGTCAGCGGCGTACCGGGCCTTCCGGCTTCGGTCGGCGGAGGCGAGCCTGCTCCTCATAGCGGCCATCATCGTCATGCTCGGGCGCGTGCCGCTCGGGCAGCTCATGACCAGATCCTGGCCCGAGGCCGTACAGCTGCCAAACATGACCGAGGTGATCATGGCCTATCCGAACATGGCCGCGTTTCGGGGCATCCTGATGGGCGCGGCGTTGGGGGTCATGGCGATGGGGCTCAGGATCATCCTGGGCATCGAGCGTTCGTACCTTGGCGGGGAGAAGTAGTCGATGGCTCGTAAGCCCTTCGACATACGCAATATCGACCGCCGGATCCTCTTCACGCTGATCTTCGTCGCGGTCGTATGGCCACTGCTACAGCCGATGAGTCTCCCCATCGACGTGTCGCCGCCCGTACAGACGCTCTACGACGCCGTCGAGGCCATACCTCCCGGGTCCATAGTGATGCTCGGCGCCGACTACAGCCCCGACACGATGCCCGAACTCCAGCCGATGGTCAATACGTTCATCCGTCATGCCTTCGAGCGCGATCTCAGGATCGTCGTAGCGTGCCTGTGGCCCGCATCACCGCCGCTGGTCGAAACGGCGATGGGGCCTCTCGCCGAGGAGTACGGCAAGGAGTACGGCACCGACTACGTCAACCTGGGCTACATGGCCGGAGGCATCGTCACGCTCCTGGGCATGGGCGCCAGCATTCCGAACACTTACCCCAGCGACTACGGCGGGACACCCGTTGGGGAGATACCTCTGATGCAGGAGGTTGAGAACTTCGATGATATCGCGTTCGTCATGGAGGTCTCTGCCGGCACACCCGGTACGCGCGAGTGGGTGCAGCAGGTTCAGGGTCGCTACAGAGTTGCGCTGGGCTCGGGCACGACCGCGGTTGGCGCGCCGAACTTCTATCCATACGTCCAAAGTGGCCAGCTGACCGGGCTTCTGGGCGGTCTCAAGGGCGCCGCGGAGTACGAGACGCTCATCGGGCATCCGGGTGACGCGACCAAGGGTATGGACGCGCAGTCGGTAGTCCACGCGCTCGTCGTAGCCTTCATCCTGCTCGGGAAC
>DAOWER010000057.1 GCA_030638405.1 Candidatus Eiseniibacteriota bacterium
ATGGTCCCGAGGTACTCCGGCCTCACATCCCAGAAGACCGGCAGGTCGAGCACCTCTCCATTGGGGCCGAGGACCTCGGCCTCGAAGTGCGTTGTCTGCCCGGGCACCACGATGGCCAGCGCCGGACGCACTCGGACGCTCACCGGATGTCCGGGGATTCGGACGCGCACGTGAGCACGGTCAGTGAGGGTTGTTCCGTCCGGGAAGGTGGCGCGCGCTCCGACGACACCCTCGTGCGGGCCGAACTCGTGCGACGTGGGGTCGCCGAAGGCCGGGCTGGCCGTGAACAGGCCCTCCGGAGTGATGATGCCGAGTTCCCTCGGGAAGACGGTCCACTCAGTGGTCCAGTCAATTGGTCCCTCGGCACCCATCACTCGCGTTTCGAACCGGATCTCCTGGCCGGGCGCTACGATCGGTCTCTTGGGGTGAATGCGGAGCCTGAGCGCGGGACCCGCGTCCCTCACAACAATGCGCGCGGCGTCACTCGCCGTTCCCTCGTTGGTCTCAACTGACGCGGTCACGGCGCCGATCCACCGGCCATCGGTCGGGGGCGTGGGCATGTCGTCCGAGGCGGTGAAGAGTCCGTCCGCGTCGATCACGCCGATCCACACGGGCCTGACGGACCACTCGATCGGAACATCGAGCGGCTCGCCGTCGGGGCCGACCGCGATGGCCTCGAACTGGACGTCGCCGCCCGGCACTACCGCCGCTTCGCGAGGCCTGATCCTGACCCTCACTCCGGCGGGCCCGGGCCGCCGTATCTCAACGCGCGCAAACCCGCGCGCCGGACCGCCGCTCGTGGCCACTGTCGCCACGATCCTCCCGACGCCTTCGTCGGGTCCGGCGGTGAAGAGACCATCGGGCCCGATGACACCGAGCCGTCTGGGCATCACTGACCACTCGACGTCGGCGTCGAGCGGGTTCCCCGACTCATCCGTCACGACCGCGTTGAACTGGAACTCCTCTCCGGGACTCAGGAGGGCGTGCACGGGCACGACGTTCACCCTCACGCCCGGTCCCGGAGGTGTGCCCACGACTACAGCCGCGTCGCCGACACCCTCGCGCTCCCCGGCGGTCGCCCGCACCGCGACTCGTCCGGCGCCCTCGTGGTCACCGGCGGTGAAGAGCGCCGTGTCGTCAATCGAGTCAATCGAACCGAGCTGTTTCGGTATCACCACCCACCGCAGGTCGGCTTCAACCGGGTCCCCCGTCACCGGGTCCCTGACCGTAGCGGAAAACCGCTCGCGACCCCCGGCTTCGACCACCGCTCTCGGGGGGTCGATCGTCACCACGAGCCTCGAGGGAGGCTCCGAGCCGACCTCGATCACGGAGTGTCCCGCGCCCGTCGCTTCCCTGTACACAGCCAGCGCGCGGACTATCGCCCGGCCGGGCTCAGCGCCCGCCACGAATCGCCCGCTGCTCCCCATCGCGCCCACCCTGGGCGGGATCACAGACCACATGACGTCCGCCGGCACCGCCTCCCCTTCGCTGTCGTACACGCTCGCCACGAACACGACCTCGCCGCCCGGGAGGGCGTGCGCCCTCGTCGGTGACACGCGGACCGTGAGCTCGTCGGCCGCGAGCGCTCCGGATGCGAGCGCAAGCGTGGCAAGAACCACCACCGTGGCAACTGCTCCACGCCGGGCGCCGGTCCTTTGCTGTGACTTCGATGTCAGTCTTCTTGTGAACATGCCTCTCACCTCCAGGAGACATACAGTCCCGCTACACCTTCTCGTCCGAGGCGCGTGGCTCGCCGTTCAGCGTGTAGAAGAGCCACGACACGTCCCTGAGCTTCCTGCCGGTCCCGTCCTGTATTTCGATGGTGATGATGTGCTCGCCTTCCTCGAACTTCTCCTCCGGCGAGTACATCACGTAGCTCCCGGTCACCTCCGCCAGGCCCGTCACGTCCATCTCATCGACGTAGAGTCTGACGAGGCCCTGCTCGACCGGCGGGTATATCGCCGCGACTATCTCGACGTCGTCGGCCCCGACGACGGAGTTGTCGGCGGGTGTCACCGGGTCGATGCTGGCCCGCGTGACGCTCACGCCGGGCGCGACCGGCAGCGGGACAGGCCCGCCGCGGTCGATGTTCACGACGATGAGCACGAGCGCCACGACGGACGCACCGGCCACGGCCCACGCGAGCCGCGGCGAGCGGAGGCGCTCCGCCCAGGTGGAGCCGGTGGACGCCGCCCGGACCCTCGCCTGCAGCTGCTCGGTGTGGAAGGGGGGCGGCTCGACCGGTCGCAGCTCCTGGAGGAGCTGCTCGACCCTCTCTTCCGAGACGTCTGCCTCCGGAGGTCTACTCATCTCGTGTCGCTTCTTCCTGTCATCAGTCATTTGTCGGGTCCTTGCAGTGGCGCGCCCGTGCGCGCCGGATCATACTCTGTCCCCGAGCAGGTTGGCGAGAAGCGCCTTCCCGCGCGAGATTCTCGACTTGACCGTGCCGATAGAACACCCGGCGGCGGTCGAGATTTCCTCGTAGCTCATCTCATCGATGTACCGGAGTGTTATCGCCTCACGGAACGCGGTGGGGAGCTGGGCGATCGCCTGACGCACCAACTGCGCCCGCTCCTCCTTGAGCACCGCGTGTTCGGCCGTACGGGTCTCGGAGGACGGCGCGGGGTCCCTCTCCTGATGCTCCCGCCACAGCTCCGCCCGTCTCGCGTTCTTCCTGTACCTCTTCTTCAGGACGTTGAGGGCGATGCGATAGAGCCAGGTGAACGGGTCCGACTCGCCGCGAAAGCGGGGGTAGGCCTTCATGGCCCTGATGAACGCCTCCTCGGTCAGGTCGAGCGCGTCGTGATAGTTCCCGGTCAGTCCGTACATGACGTTGAACAACCTCTTGTCGTAACGGGCAACCACCTCTTCGAAGTCCTGCCTCGCCATCAACACCCTCCGGTTGCCTCACTCAAGGATTAGAGGCCCCGCGCGTCGCCCGTGTTCCCGTCAGAACGTATGCCCGATCTCCAGCGTAACCACATGCTCCGTGTGGGATTGAGGCGGGTCCGCCCGGTCCTCCCGGTCGATCAGCCAGTACTCGACCTCGAGGTCCATCTGCCCGAAATCCCACCGTGTCTCGAAGGTGTGATGTGAACGCGTGTAGTCCGTCTCGTCGCCCGACCCCTCGGTCCGTCTCGTTGCCACCCGCGCCGTCCACCGGTTCCGGATTATCTCATGCCTGAGCTCGCCCGACGCCGACCAGGTGTTCGTCTCGTCGGGAGAGTGCGCTCTCGACCACGAGGCGTTCCCCAGAAGACGCGTCCGGCCCCGCCGCCACGCCCCACCAAGAGCGGCATAGGTGTGCCTGTAGTCGTGCGTCTCGTAGGGAACTCTGTCGTATCGTCCGATGACGTACGTGCGGGCCTCGCCTTCGTTCATCGGCCACACGAACTCGGCGCGCGAGTAGAGCTTGAGCTGGAGCTCGTCCGCCGCGAGAGGCGATTGGGAATCGAACGTGCGTCCGGTGCGGACCCACCCCGACGAACTGAATCTTTCGTTCGGACGGAACGAGTAGTCCAACTCGAGCGTGTGCGCGCCCGGGTCGTACTCGTAGCTTCCGGCCGAGTAGTAGTCCGGCTCGCTGGAAACATACTCCAGCGAGACGCGGTTCCACCAGTCGCGTTCGAGTTCCAGCTTCGCACGGAACGCGGTGCCTCTGCCCTCCGTATCGCCCACGGCGCTGGAACGCGCCAGCTCGAGTTCACCCGAGAGATACCCGCGGGATGTGTGCAGCAGTCCGGCGACCATGCTGTTCCTCAGCGGATCCGCAAGCTGCTGCTCATCGGTCACCGACCCCTCGCGATCGAAGACGGACAGGTAGATGAACGACGCGCTCAGGCGATCGCTCCACTCGAAGCTCTGCTTGCCTCCGGCGGCGAAGCGCGAGTAGATGCCGAATCCGGCCAGGGTGTCCGCCTCGCTCATCCGCATTCCGAGCAGTTCGGTCGTGCTACTGCCGACGCGCGCGGACAGCCTCGCGCCCTGGCCGACGACCCAGTTGAGGGTGATCGGCGAGAACGACGGGAAGATCCTGCCGGCTTCGACCGCCAGCTTCTCCGTGCTGCCGCTCACCAGCCAGTCGAACTCGTCAGTGTAGACGGGGTTGTACTGTCCGGTGATGAGGAGCGTGCCGGTGCCTCTGACGCCGGACAGGTAGAAGTCGAGAGACGGGCGGCTGATCTCATCGTAGGGCAGGAAGACGTCAACGGACTCGACCGCGGTGGTCTCCGCCGCGACCACGGCCCAGCCCGCTTCCAGCCTGCCGGAGACCTGCCACGCGGCGTCAGACGGTTGCCAGGCGGCCTCGTTCTCCCAGTCCGTAACAGCCGTCCCGGGACTCCCGGCAGGTCCGACGGGCCGCAACCAGTCCTCGGGAGGTTCCCCGTCCGCGGTTCTTTCGTGCACGAAGAACACCCAGGACGTCTCCACCGCACCGGTCGCGGTCACCGCCGAGAACGTCACCCTGTGTGGCCCGGTGGCAAGCGGGTCGACGGGCACGAGGAGAAAGAGATCAGAGGTGACTTCCGAGAGTCCCGTGACATCGACGCCGTCGAGCAGCACGAGCGCGTCCCACGGCTCGTCAAGTGGCGGGTCGAAGAGCGCCGCGATCTGCGGCGTGTCCTCTTGTACGATCTCGCCGGGCAGCGGACTCAGGGCCTCGGCGGCCCCCGGCGTCCACGCCCAGTCGGCGGGCAACTCCGACTCAGTCAACATCCGGGGGTCCTCGACTCCTGGACCCGGTCCGGGCTCCCGCCCCGGTATGGAATCCTCCCGGGCTTCGACCCGCACCTCGAAGAGCCCTCCCTCCGGCGCGCCCGTGGGGGCCGTCACGACAATCCCGTTCGTATCGACCACGCGCAGATAGTACGAGAACCCCGGTGGTGTCACCAGGACACCCGGGACCTCACCGAAGAGGGAGTTTCGGGACAGCGTGAGGGGAATCGAGCGCTGCCCACCGTCCTGCGTTACCACGACGACGTCGGCCGCCGCGATACGCTCGGGAGATATGTCGTGCGCAAGTGCTGCCTCGAGGCCGACTGGCTCTCCGGCGACGGCGTGAAGAGGAGGAGAGTGCCGAATGATGAGGGATTGTCCGCGCGCTGCTGCGACAGGCGCCAGCACAATGGCGACACACAGAAGCACGACGACGGCAGCCGGCCGTGCCTCCCCTGGCGCCCTGCCGACACTTCCAGACGAGACTTCGCATCTTCCGGCGTGGGCCATGTGTCCGCCGCGTGGGACCGGTCGACGGTTGTGCATCTGCTCAGCTCCTTAGGGGCTCCCGGTTGCGCGCGGCGCCGGGTGTCAGGCGAGTTTACCCCAGCGGGGACACGTTGTCCATTCGGGTGCGCCAGGGCCCGGGTGCTCCGGCAGACTGCGCGCCCCCTGAGCCGGGTGCTCCACGGGCGAGGTGCTGGGGCCTGGCGGCCCCGCCGGTATCTCCGGGAACATACGCGGCGGACATGTCCTCTAAGCACGTGAGACGACGGGAAGACGCGGGCTACTCAAGAACCGCAGGAGGAAAGAATGCGCAATAGATTGTCAGTTCCATCGATCGCCGGAGTGCTTCTGACGCTCGGGCTGTTCGTGCTCGCCGGCTGCGGAGACGCCATCACGATGGCGGACATAGGTGAGTTCGACGACGAGGAGGCGCTCCGCGAGTTCATCGAGGACCACGGCTTCTTCGACGAGACAGAGATCTACGGCGCAGAGGCCATGTCCTCCGGCGGGACCGACTCGCGAGACCCCATCGACCCGCTCACCTTCTGGCGCGAGGTGACCGAAAGACACGTCGTTCGGGATGTCTATATCGACCACGAAGAGGGCATCGCCGAGGTCACGATCTATAAGGAGATCTGGGGCACGCTCCACATCATCGACGAGAACATGGTCGAATACGAGAAGCCCATGCACCATGAGGGCACGAGGTACGCCGTGTTCCAGCGGGACGATAACGTGTCGACGGCGAACAGCTACGGGCATTGTGGGGAGACCGGCAACACACATCGTCACCGCAGAGGCCGCTGGACTCTGACGGACATCTCGGGCCTCGTTGCCAACTCCGTCGAGACGCTTACGATGGACATCGAATGGATCCACATGCAGAGCGCGACGGTCGACGCCACCATCACCGATCCGTCGGTTCTCATGGCGGTGCCCGACGAGATCATGCACTTCGAGGCCGGCGAAGAGGTCACGGTCACGGTGTCGGGTCCGCCGGAGGATGCGATCCTCTTCCTGCACACACGGGGCCACCGCTCGCCCTTCCAGTACGACAGCGGCGTGTTCGTCGGAACGTGGACAGTGACCCACAATGGTGTCCACTGCGCAGGCGTCCAGGCGCTGGCACACGACTCGATCTACGACTCGGAGTACCCCGACGACACCCTCATATGGGCGATGCCCTACGAGGTAGGCGACGAGGATGAGTCGGAGGAGTAGGCAGCACGACCACCGATAGCAGCAGATCGGAGCCCCGGGTCTCTCCAGGCCTGGGGCTCCGGTCCGTACCACCGCGCGCGGGTACGTGCACTTCCTGTCCACACCCGCCATTGACACCCCACACATACTGTGATATAATGCAGTAAGATCAATAAGAGAGCGCGCCCACGCCGCCGCTCGAGCTGATGCTCGCGGCGACGCGTGCATTTATGGGCCGGGGAGTCGGCACGGAATCCCGGGGGGTAGGGCAGGAGACGAGATTGTGAAGAGGGTGGGAGCGACACTGGTACTTGTTCTGCTGGGAGCCGCGCTGCTTGCCGCAGCGCCGGCGCGCGGCGCGGGCGCTGACTCGTCCGGAGAAGCGAACGCCGGGCCGGTGCACGGCCTCACCGTTGGCTCCGTCGAGGGCACGGTCACAGACAAGTACACGCACCGGCCCCTCTTCGCCGCCGACGTGATAGTCGCAGGCACGGGGCTGGGCGGGATCACCGACCGGAACGGCAGGTTCACGATCGGTGACGTGCCGGCCGGGAGTCACCGGGTCACGGTCTCAATGATGGGATACGAGGTCGTGGCCGTGGATGACGTCGAAGTCCGGGACGGTTCCGCCACGACGATG
>DAOWER010000159.1 GCA_030638405.1 Candidatus Eiseniibacteriota bacterium
AGCGAGCGTGAGAAGGCCCCGGCTCCATTGGAGCCGGGGCCTTCTGCTTATGATGCTGCTCTGGGATCGTCCGCTGACGCCCTAGCGCGGGACGCGCGTCGGGAGGAGCACCGCCTCCCTGCCCTTGCCGTCGAGAGTGGGCACGTCCGACACGACCGCGCGGATCATGGTGTCGCGCTCATCGCGAAGCTCCCACTCACTCCAGTTCCACCTGAAGCTCTTGAAGGCGAGGGGTTCCGACGCGTCCTCGTAGATGTAGGGGTTCATTCTGTAGTGCCACTCGAGCCCCACGAAGAACTTCTTGTCTGGATAGTGGGAGTTGTCGTTGATGTCGATAGCGTTCGGGAACGTGACCGCGACCCACTCGTCCTCCGGATACATGTAGGGTTCCGTGAAGGGCATGTAGCCGTCGTTCCCCGGGGGCCCGGGCAGGCTGTCCGGCACTGTCACGCGCCAGATCCAGGCTTCGAACGGCATCGTGCTGGGGTCATCCGGGTTGATCGGGTTGTCCACCTGGTCGTTCGCGATGTAGTAGATGATCTTCGTGACGTAGTTCGCCCAGGTCGGAGCCTGGAACCTCACCGCTATCTTCTGGCCGGGCCTTCCCTCCACCACGTGGTCCCACTGCTCGTAGTGGCCGTCATCGTGCGAGAGCTCCTCCTCCTTGCCCTCTACCTCCCAGTGTATGAGCAGCGGCTCAGCGCCCACGTTTCCCGCGGTATCGAACGCCTCGAGAGAATACCTCATCAGGGTGTCCGCGTGTCCTCCCGACAGCGGCGGCGTAGTGACGTCGATCGCGAAGTAGACGGTGCTGTCGTCCGGCCCGGTCACGAACTCGTTCGCAACGTGCTCGTTGATCCCGAAGCGCAGCCTGGCGCCCGAAGCCGACGTGTCAGTGCTCGCCGACACGACTATCGTGGGGAGGCCCGTCTCCCAGAAGCCGTCACCCCAGAACCCCAGGGTGTCAACCCACTCCGCGCCTTCTATGGGCGGTATGTGGCTGATCGGCGGAGGTGTCTGGTCGAGGATGATCGTTATTCTCGGCGTCTCGTCGGGCGTGGCGACGTTGCCGTAGAGATCCGTGATTCGCGCTCGCAGGTCTTTCACTCCCTCATCACCGAGGCTCACGTCCTCCACGGTGAAGCGCCCGCCGAGACCATCGTTCGGGACCGCAGGAGAGGAAACACCGGTGCCCTCGAGGACATCATTGACGAAGATGTCGATGGTCGCTCCGACCTCCGCACGGCCTCGTACGTTGATCGTCTCCCTGTTCAGGCTGGACCCGTCGACGGGATTCGTGATCGCGGATCCGGAAGGTGGATCTATGTCCGGCTCCATCAGGTCCTTGCTGCATCCGACCCAGAATACGAGCCCGAACACTGCAAGAACGGCGGCGGGGATCATGTACCGCCTGGCATGGACCTTCCTCATCTGTAGCTTCTCCTTTCACGGGAGGGCATTCGCTGGATGGGATCCGGTCGTTCTCCCTGTCCCTGTCCGGCTGGTCAGAGACCCCGGGGGTGCTCGTCAAAATCCGTAGGAGGCCGACACCCGGTGACTCGAGTCCAGATACTCGTGTTTCCCAAATGCGTAATCAACAGTGAATCCGGCGAGGTTCAACCCCGCCCCGGCGGTCAGCTGACCCATCGCCAGTCCCGCCCTGACACCCACCATATCTCTGTAGACGAACTCGAGGCCGTAATGAGTGTCCGCAGAGATCGAACCAATGTGGTACTCGTCCGCCAGAAGCCGGTTCTCGAACCTCACGTCGGCATCCGCTGCCGCCGTGACCACGCCATCCATCGATGTCACCGGCGTGGAATAGGCCACTCCCACCTTCACGGTGGGCATGATGCGCTCGCGCTCCTTGGTGTCCCAGACGAGGAATGTCGTGGTCGCGTCCTGGAGGTTGATGCCGAGCGTCGTTTTTCCCGTGACATCGTACTTCGCGCCGAGGTCGAACCCCAGACCGTAGCAGGAGTAGTTGCCGATCGACTTCCTGATGAGCTTGAGGTTTCCACCCAGCCGCAGTCGCTCAGAAGACCGGCGCGCATAGGTAACCAGCGCCGCCATCTCCGAGTCACTCTCCCATCTTATGAGGCTCTCGTCGTAGTAGATCCTCTCTTCGTCGGAGACGAAGTCCCCCGTGAACGGAATGTCGTCCACGGCAAGTCTGACGAACGTCACCGCGAGAGCGGCGTCGGCCGCCAGCGGGTGCACGTAGGCGCCGGTGTCGTAGTTGACCACGTCACCGAACGTCTCTGAGTGCATCAGATGCACAGAGCGCGCTTCCGCGTCAGCAACGCCCGCCGGGTTCCAGTAGCCGGAAGTCACATCATCGGCCACCGCCACGAACGCGCTGCCCATACCGAGCGCTCGCGCCCCGACCCCGTGAGTCAGGAACTCGCCGGCGTACTTGTTGGCCGCCCGTGCTCCGCCCGCAGTGGCCATGGCCGCGACGAACGTCAGGACCAGGATAAACCTAACCAAGCGGCCGCCGCGGGTTCTCCGCGCTGTCGTTCTGATCCGGTCGGTCCTCATTTGAGTCACTTCTAGCATGGTTTGCGTCCGTTGTAAAGGGAGAATAGACTGGCGCGTCGGGCCGCTCAGCGGCCTACTGCGCCCCCAGTCCTCTCACGACGAGTTCGGCCCGGATCCTCTCGTTCACCCTGGCCGTCCGCGCGATGTTGATTCCCACATTGTTTAGACGCGCCGACAACCTCATGGCTTCAAGCAGATCGTACTCACCCTCAGCGAAGTAGCCGAGGTTGACACGGTGGCGCCCCAGATCCCGCTCCCTCGCCAGGCCGTAGTCCATCATGTACAACAGCGTCGAAGCGGACACGCTGACCAGCCGCTGTCTCTCCTCATCCAGTCTGATCTCAACCGGCCTTGCTTCCTGAAGCCCGTTCACGTTCTCCCCCGGGGCGGCTGATGTCCTGGTCTTCTCGAGCGCCGTGCGTGCGGTCCGCTACCGCACGAGGATCATCTTGCGTGTCTCTTCCAGTTCGTCCAGGCGAAGGCGGTAGAGGTACACCCCGGCTGCAACATCGATGCCGTACTCGTCTGCGCCGTCCCACGCCACCTCGTACTCACCGGCGGGCCGGTATCCCTCCGCCAGGGTCCGAATCAGACGTCCCTGGATGTTGTACACGGCGAGTTCCACCTCTCCCCCCATCATCAGCGAGAAGCTGATGAGGGTGGACGGGCTGAACGGGTTCGGGTGATTCTGCTGGAGGAAGATCTGGGGAAGCCCGCCGTCCGCGTCATGGACGCTGGTATCCGTGGGAATGTCGGTGACGATGACAGCGACATCGTCGATGTAGACTCCCTCAGCCACGTCGGCGTCGTCGCTGGTGAATCTGAACCTGACGGACAACGTGTCGCCCGCGTTGCCCGGAAGCGGGTATCTGTATTCGAGCCAGTCGTTGCCGATGGAGCCCAGCATGTCGAGGGCGCCGCCGCTGCCGATGAAGTCGAGCGTGTCGATCGTCGCCCCCGCGGACAGGACCTCCACGTAGAAACCGTCCAGGTGGTAGATGGGGAATTCGTTCCAGCACCAGAAGGAGAGTTCTGCGCCCGCGCCCCGGACGAACTCCGGCGAATCGAGGCGGGCGTCGGCGTTGTTCGTATACTCCCAGACGCCCTCGGTCCCTGCGTACCAGCTCGCCGTTCCCGAGTGGGTCCGGTGATCGGTGAGACCCCAGATGTCGGACGAGCCCGAGTGCGTCCACCCCGACGCGCCCGACTCGAAGTCGTGCGCGAACCCGGCGCTCCCGACGATCACTCTCAACGTGCCCGTCGATGAGAGCCCATCTGACGTGACCGCGTCTAGAGTCAGCTGAGGGAAGGCCGGCACGGGGCAGTCGTGTGCCACCGCGAGTTCGAAGACGGCGTGCCCCGTGCCCCCAGAAGGGATCAGCGGGAGCGCCGCGAGCGGCGACGTGACGTCGAGGGCAGGGTCGTCCGTCGACAGCGTGAACGATGGAGAGAGCGCGGCCGCGAGCCCGGAGTTCAGGACTTCAACCATCAGCATCACGGTCTCGCCGGGTTCCGCGAATCCGTCACCGTCGCCGCCCCATGTATCGTCGAGGGAATACGAAGCCGCGGTAAGCACCGGTGCGCTGACGGTGAGTGAGACGGCGCATGTCCAGTTCGTGCCCTCCGAGGTGATGCTCACGTCGAGGAGCGCGACGTGGCCGTCAGGGCAGTCTGGTGATATCGCGACGGTGAAGGGCGTCGTCCCGACCGCCGAGGCTCCTCCGGCGACGTCCCCGTAGTAGGATTGATCAACAAGAACGCTCAGCATGGCGTCCGCCGTGGAGAGGGTCGCCTCGACAGCGGGTGCCTCGTCGGTACCGAAGTTCCGGAGCTCGACGGAGACGTCGACGGTCTCGCCAGGGCCCGCCAGTCCGTCCCCGTTGCCGCCGTCCGAGTCGTCGACCTCGATTCCAACGGGCCGCATGAACGCGCCGGAGAACACGACCGGGATCCGACCCCGGTACGGGTAGCAGTCGCGGGCGGTCACCGTTATGACGAGACTGTCGGGCAGCACGGTGTCCACCGACAGCGAGACCGAGCCGTCGGACGAGGTGAGGCCCCTCTCGTAGACGTCGCTGCCGTTGGTCGCGCAGACCAGCGCGCTCTCGAGAGGACCACCGGAGGTCCTGACCGATACGGCCAACACGGAGGGTCCGGGCACCACGGAGTCGGCGTGCGCCACGGCGAGCGGCGCCGGCTGGGCCGTCCACACCGGCATCTCCGGGTCTCCGAGCAGGTTGATCTGATACTGGTGCCAGCGGTACACGTTCTCCTCCTGCGAGAGCGGTACGAAGGCGGCCTTCGCGGCCGCGAGGACCGCTCCAGCTGAGCTGATCCTCTCCACGAAGAGCACGCGGTAGAACTCCTGCATGAATCTCTCCGAGTACCCGAAGCCCGGATTCCCCGGGGACGCCCAGCCGTACCTGCTGTTCCCTACGAACGCCACACCTCCCCCGCCGGGGTTCTGAAGAAAGCGCTCCGCTATGCAGTCCTCCGGCAGGTCGAAGGCCGCCGGCCAGCAGCCAATGGAGTACACGAGCGGTTGCCTGTCGGCGTTGGTCAGCTCGGCGATGTCCCATCGGTAGAGCGAGCCGTCTCCGCAGGACATGACCGTGTACCAGGCGTGTCCGCTGTGAAAGAAATGGCCCTGGCCGCTGTTGAGGGCGGCCTTGACGCTTTCCGCCGACTCGTTGCCCAGCGTCTCGTACAGCTTAGTAATGGGGTCGTAGCGCGGAGGTATGGACTCTCGATCTATGCGGTTGAGCGCAATTCCCGAGTCGGTGAACGGGTCTGTCCAGAGCACCTCGGCGGCCATCAGCATCTCCAGCTGGAAGTCGTCGAGCGGAGAGCTCTCGTAGTCCACGACCTTCTCTACGAAAGCCGAGGCCTCGTCCGCCGTCCTGACGGGTGCCCTGCCAACGAAGACTTCCGGGTACAGGTCGACGTCGTCCGTCAACTCCCCGTAGATATCATCACCGTCCGCGTTCCAGGTCCCATCGAGGTTGGCGAAATACATGTCGCAGCCGATGTCGTCCTCGTCCGTGTGCGCCCCGGCCTCGCACGTCATCGCGTAGGCGCGCCTCGTGGGAACCCAGTCCGTGTCGCCCCCAAGAAGGAACCAGACGGTCCCCCACGTGTTGTGGGCGTCTGTTATGAAGTTCCTGATGCAGTCGGGTGTGTCGTCGCCCGGATACGTCGCCGTGATCCAGGTGACCGGGACTATCGTGGACGGCACTCCTTTCACGGTCTTCCATGCCACGAGCGGCGCGAACGCCGCATCAAAGCTCGAGTCGCCCGTGATGATGACGTGCTCGTAGTCCCCCGCCTCAAGTCTCGTGTTCGACACACGGCTGGGGTCTGAAGAGAGGCGAACCGTCGCGTCGTTGTCGGACAGGACGCGGACGACGGTGTCCTGATCCCGACGTGAGCTTCCTGGGGCGGCTTCCTCCACGAGGTCGTAGTGAAGGCGGATGGACATCCGCCTGAAGAACCGCAGTTTCCCGACCGTCGGGACGAACTGAACGGGATAGAGCGCCAGTCCCACAAGCCGGGTGCCGCCGAGTCGGCCGGCGGACAGCAGCTCGGCTATCTGCGCCGGGTACGGGCGCCTGCCGTGATAGACCGATGGGTCCGGATCGACGAACGGACGCGAGGGGATGTCGAATCCCGGTACGGGAAGGATGCGCGGATGCTGCGCCGGAACTGGGTGGAACTTCGCAAGAAGCTCTGTGCTCTCGGCTTCCAGGATCTCGAGCTCGCTGACGCGGGCGCCCGCCGGAAGCGCCAGGGTCAGTGAGAGCACGGGCAGCTGCGGAAGCCCCACCTCCCCGGTCAGGTCACATCCGGGGAGCGTTATGACATCGTAGCCCTCCCGCTTGTCGAGCGTGAGGTCGCTCTCGTCGAAACTGACCGTGTGGTCGAGGTGCGCCGACCACGCCCCCGAAGCGGCCAGGCCCAGAAGCAGCCCGGCAACCACAACGTGCTTTATCGACCGACGAACCATTATGGCACTCCGTGTGAACGCACGCAGCAGGGTGCTTGGGTACACCGACACACGCCGCTCAACCGGTCCTACGAGCGCTGAACGCCTGCGCTTCCGGCCGTCGGCGGGGCTTTGGTCCAGTCAAGAGTCAGTACGCTAGTTCAACGATGATACTTCGCGCCACCCCTGTCAAGCGCTCAGACGGCCAGCCGGGCGACCACTGAGCGGGACTCAGACCCCGGGCAGGTCTTTTCTGAGGGGACATTCGCCACATACGGGGTCAGGGCGGCAGAATCGCTTGCCGATCTCCACCAGAAGCGCGTGGCACTCAGCGAAGGCCTCCGCGTCGTGATCGAGCGCGTTCTCGAAGAGTTCCTGAACCTCCGCGTATCCGGCGCGGGCGTCCGCGATGCCGTGCCGCTCGACGAATCGTCTTGTGTATGCGTCGACCACGAAGACAGCGTGGCCGCCCGCATAGAGCAGCATGGCGTCCGCCGTCTCAGGCCCGATGCCGCGTATCGCGAGGAGAGCCTGTCGGAGAAGACCGGCATCCGTCGACAGCAGACCCGCCAGTCCCCCTTTCTCGCTTTCGATAGTCTCGGCCAGAGCCGCGAGCGTCCGGGCCTTGCGCCTCCAGCCGCCCGCGGGTCTCACCAGCTTCTCCAGACGATCCAGCGGGAGTGCAGCCACTGCCGCGGGCGTCAGTGCGCCCCTCTCCCGCATCTGCCCGATCGCGCGCTCGGCGTTCCGCCAGGCCGCATTCTGGGTCAGGACCGCCCCGACCATGATCTCGAAGGAGTCCCCACCCGGCCACCATCCCTGGGGACCGAATTCGCTCAGCAGAGACTCGTAAGCCCAGCGCAGTCTCGCGACGTTCTCGGTCATTCCGGGGTCCTCCAGGTTGGGAACGGGCCCCGGCTCACCTGCCGGCACGGGCTACGTCTCCGGACAAAGAAGAAGCGGCAGAACGTCTGTCCGTTCT
Organism: Candidatus Eiseniibacteriota bacterium; assembly: GCA_030638405.1. Classification (GTDB taxonomy): domain Bacteria; phylum Joyebacterota; class Joyebacteria; order Joyebacterales; family Joyebacteraceae; genus JALGZG01. Next base: position 7,506 of record DAOWER010000159.1, read on the forward strand.
GCCGCCGTCGCGAGGCGTCCTGCCTCACATTGATGGTGCCCGGAGCGAGACTCGAACTCGCACAGGCATTCGCCCACCACCCCCTCAAGATGGCGTGTCTACCAGTTCCACCATCCGGGCACGTATTGCATCTGTGACCGCCCGCGACCGCTTTCGCGGCCAGGAGGCGTCGCTCTGGTAACCCAGCCTTACTCCGTCTCCGGAGCAACAGGAGTCTCTTCGCCGGCCACACCGCCCTGTTCCTCGGCCCCGGCCGGAACGCCTTCGCCCTCGGTCTCCATCCCTGCGCCCGGAAGCTCGGCCGGAGCGCCTTCCTGCGGCACGACCTCACCGGCCGTGGTGGCCGCCGAGGGCTGTCTTCCCTCCAGCCCGTCGGACACGGTGCCGGTCTTCAGGGCCCCTCGCAGTGTCACCGCGAGGCTAAGCGAAGTCAGCATGAACGCGATGGCCAGATAGCGTGTTGACTTCGTAAGAAACGTTGCGGCAGCCTGACCACCGAACACTGCTCCGACACCACCGGCACCGCCAAACGCACCGGCCAGTCCGCCGCCCTTTCCTGACTGCAGGAGCACGACAATGATCAGCCCCAGACAGACCAGGATGTGAATCGACAGGATCGCTCCGAACATCTGTTCCTCCAGTAGAACTCGCTGACGGGTTCCAGTGCAGGCGGCGCCTCAGCCGGCTGCTCTCACGACCTCCGCGAAGCTCGCCGCATCGAGGCTGGCTCCGCCCACGAGCACACCGTCGACCTCGCTCTCACTCATCAGGCTGGCGGTGTTCTCAGGCTTGACGCTGCCGCCGTAGAGTATGCTGGTCTCATCGGCGGCAGACCTTCCAAACATAGCAGCAATGGAACTGCGAATCAAGGTATGAGCGTCGTTCGCTATCGCCGGAGAGGCCGTCTTTCCCGTGCCGATCGCCCACACGGGCTCGTAGGCCACCACGATTCTGCCAATGTGATCCGGGGCCACGTTCCTGAGAGCCCCCCCGACCTGCCGCTCGAGCACCTCACCCGTCCTGTTGGACTCGCGCTCCTCGAGCACCTCGCCGACGCAGACGATGGGCGTGAGCTTACCGTCCAGCACCGCCTCGAGCCTCCTGGCGACAGTCGCGTCCGTCTCGCCGAACAGGACTCGCCGTTCTGAGTGCCCCAGCAGGACGAACTCGAGACCCAGGGTCTCCAGCATCGTGACGGAGACCTCACCCGTGTAGGCGCCGCTCTTCTCCCAGAAGACGTTCTGAGCGCCCACCTTAAGAACGGTTTCACGCGCCGCGTCGACGGCGGTCTCCAGCGACACGAACGGCGGAAACACGACTACCTCCGCGCGCGTCGCCAGCCCGGCGAGCTTGTTCCTGAGCTCGAGGATCGTGCTGCGTGTCTCGCCCGCCGTCTTGTTGAGCTTCCAGTTGCCGGCGATGATCTTCTTGCGGTTGGCCACGTGTCTTGGGCTCCCTCGTCGGCCGCGCGTGTGCCCGGAGCTTGACAGTACCCTTCCAGCGTGAATGCCGTTCCCTGTCGGCGCGCCGCGTCACCTCCTACGCGTCAGACAGAGCCTCTATCGCGGGCAGCGGCTTGCCCTCCAGGAACCTCAGGGAGGCGCCGCCACCCGTCGAGATGTGTGTCACGCGCCCCTCGAGCCCTGCCGCCACGACCGCGGCAGCCGAGTCGCCGCCTCCGACGATGCTCACCGCGCCCTCGTCGGTCCGCGCGGCGACCGCCTCCGCGACGCCCAGCGTCCCCGCCGCGAACGCCGCGATCTCGAACACACCGAGCGGGCCGTTCCATGCGATAGTCTGCGCTCGCGCTATCTTACGGCGGAACTCGTCCACGGTCTGCGGGCCTATGTCCACGCCGTGCCATCCGGGCTCGATGCCGTCGACATCAACGACCTTCGATGGGGCGCCTTCAGCGACCGAGTCGGCGACCACGATGTCGCTCGGCAGGACGAGCGCCTTGCCCAGCTTCTCCGCCTTTGCCAGGAGCGCGGATGCCGTCTCGATCCTGTCCTCTTCCAGCAGGGAATCGCCCACGCCCTTTCCTTGAGCGGCCAGGAACGTGAACGCCATGCCTCCGCCGACCAGGAGCTCGTCCACCTTGGGAAGCAGGTTGTCGATGACGCCTATCTTGTCCGAGACCTTCGCGCCGCCCAGGATGGCGACGTACGGCGTCTTGGGTTCGTCAGTGGCCTTCGAGAGGTTCAGAAGCTCTGTCTCTATCAGAAGTCCCATCGCCCTCTGTTCGAAGAACTCCGTGACGCCCACCGTGGAGGCGTGCGCCCTGTGTGCCGTGCCGAATGCGTCGTTAACGAAAACGTCGCCCATGCGGCCCAGCCGCCGCGAGAAGTCTCTGTCGTTGCTGGTCTCGCCGCCGTGAAAGCGGAGGTTCTCGAGCAGCATCACGTCGCCGTCGCCCATGCGTGCCACGACTCCCTCGGACGTGTCGCCGACGCAATCGGGAGCCATGACCACCTCGCGCCCCAGGAGCTCGGCCAGGCGAGCCGCAGCGGGTTTGAGGCGCATCGAGCGCACGATCTGGCCCTTGGGTCTTCCCAGATGAGAGGCAATGACCGTCTTGCCGCCGGACTCGATGATGTGCCTGATCGTGGGCAGAGCTCTCCTGATGCGCGTGTCGTCCGCGAGGGTGCCCTCGGGAGTCAGTGGCACGTTGAAGTCAACGCGCGTCAAGACGCGCTTACCCGCGAGGTCGAGGTTCGTGATGTGCAGCTTCCGATACATAGGGGCCGATCTCACTTGCTGGCGACCAGCTTCATCATGTCGACCATGCGCGAGGCGTACCCCGCCTCGTTGTCGTACCAACCGAATATCTTGACCATGTCACCGCCCATGACCGTGGTCAGCGGGCTGTCGAAGATGCAGGAGTGGCGATCTCCGACGATGTCGATGGACACGAGCGGCTCCTCGCTGTACTTGAGGTAGCCCGCCAGAGGCGGACTCTGCGCGGCCGCACGGAACGCCTCATTCACCTCCGCTGCCGTGGTGTTCTTCTCCACCTGCACGACGAAATCGACGAGCGACCCGTCGGGTGTGGGCACGCGGACCGCGAGTCCGTCCAGCTTCCCGGCAAGTTCCGGCATGACGATGCAGATGGCCTTGGCGGCGCCCGTGGTCGTCGGGATCATCGAGACAGCAGCTGCCCTCGCCCTTCGGAGGTCCTTGTGAGGGAAGTCGAGAATCATCTGGTCGTTCGTGTAGGCGTGCACCGTCGTCATGATGCCCTTTGAGATGCCGAAGCTGTCGTGGAGCACCTTGATCATCGGCGCGGCGCAGTTGGTCGTGCAGGATGCCGTCGAGATGATGTGGTGGTTCGCGGAGTCGTAGTCCTGATCGTTGACGCCCATGACTATCATGACGTCGGGGTCCTTGGCGGGGGCCGAGATCATGACCTTGCGTGCCCCGGCGCTCAGGTGCTTGGACGCGCCCGCTCTGTCCCTGAAATGGCCGGTAGACTCGATGACGACGTCCACGCCAAGGTCTTTCCACGGCAGATTCGCCGGGTCGCGCTCGGAGTGGAACGCGAACTTGTCGCCGTTCACCGTTATCGAGGTGTCGTCGTGCGTGATGTCCGCGTCGAACTTCCCGTGCACCGAGTCGTACTTGAGCAGGTGCGCCATGGTTCCCGCATCGGTGAGGTCGTTGACCGCCACGCAATCGAACCCGTCCATCTCCGATGCCACGCGCAGAACAAGCCTGCCGATCCTCCCGAAACCGTTGATCGCGAACTTGAACCCCATGTGTCCTCCTAGGCCTTCCCGCTCGAGCCGAACAGCTCGATCTTTGATCTGATGACGTCCTTCATCCCAGCTATCGCCGCGGAGAGTATCTTGCGTGGGTCGAACACCTCGGGGCTCTCCGCCAGGAACTGCCTGGCGCGCCCTGTGAACGCGAGCCTGAGGTCCGTGTCGATGTTGACCTTGGATATGCCGCCGTCGATGGCTTCCCGAATGCTCTCGGGTGGGACTCCCTTCGCCCCTGGCAGCTCGGCGCCGTAGCGCGTGGCTAGCTCGAGTACGTCCGGCGGAACCGCCGACGCGCCGTGTAGCACGAGCGGCACGTTGACGGTCTCGGCGATCTGTTCGAGCCGTTCGATCGCCAGCTTGGGCTGCGCCTTGAACTTGTACGCCCCGTGCGAGGTCCCTATCGCGATCGCGAGGGAATCGCACCCGGTCCGCTCGACGAACTCTACCGCCTGCTTCGGGTCGGTGTAGACGGCCTCATCGGAGGACACGGATATCTCGTCCTCTACGCCCATCAACCGTCCCAGCTCTCCCTCTACCGATACACCGCGGGGACGGCAGATCTCGACGACCTTCTTCGTCGCTTCGATGTTCTCATCGAAGGGCAGGTGCGACCCATCGATCATTATGGAGGTCCAGCCGTGCTCGAGGCACTGCTCGATGACGACCGGGTCGGTTCCGTGATCGAGGTGAAGCGATGCGGGCACGCCGTTGGTTTCCGCCATGTTCTCGACCATGCATCGGATGTTGTCGTACCCCGCGTACTTGATCGCGGACTGCGACGTCGCGACGATGACGGGCGACCTCAGCTCCGCCGCCGCCTCGAATATCGCCCTCGTGATCTCCAGGTTGCTCGTGTTGAACGCACCCACCGCATAGCCGCCGGCCTTGGCCGGCACCATTAGGTCGTTGTTGGTTGAAAGACCCATGCTGACTCCGTTCTTGCCGCACCGGACACCGTGAGCCCCGGCGCGTTCCGGTTCCGTAGCGCCGGTCGCTCCACGGCCGGCGAGGGCTTCCAGACTAGCCGAAGAAGGTCTGCGCCACCTCGTAGAGCTCCGTATCGACGAGCTTCAGGCGCTCGATGGCATGAGACATCTCGATCGGGATCACCTTGTCACCGTGGAGGCTGACCATCTTCCCGAACTCCCTGGCGTGGACGAGGTCCGCTGCGACGACGCCGAACCTCGTACCGAGCACGCGATCGAACGCCGTCGGCGTCCCGCCGCGCTGCGTGTAGCCGAGGACGGTCACCCTCGTCTCAAACCCGGTCCCCTCCTCGATGATCCTGGCAAGCTCGTTTCCTATGCCTCCCAGTCGAACGTGGCCGAAGGCGTCGGTGCTTCCCTGCTGAAGCACAAGCTCCCCCTTCGCTTTGTCCTCCTCGTGTTCGGCGGCCGGCAGCTTCGCGCCCTCGGCCACCACGACGATACTGAAGTTCTTCCCGCGCCCGTGGCGCTTCTTGATGATGGAGCATACGTCATCCAGCTCGAACGGGATCTCCGGAATGAGGATCAGGTCTGCTCCCCCGGCGATCCCCGCCTTCACGGCGATCCATCCGGTGTGACGTCCCATGACCTCGACGACGACAACTCTGTTGTGCGACTCGGCCGTGGTGTGGAGTCGATCAATGGCCTCAGTCGCGATGTGGACGGCCGTGTCGAAGCCGAACGTGAAATCCGTGCCGTTGATGTCGTTGTCGATGGTCTTGGGCACGCCCACAATGGGCAGGCCCTCCCTGTAGAGCTTGTAGGCGACACCGAGCGTGTCTTCGCCGCCGACCACGATCAGACCGTCGAGTTTCTCGTCCTTGAGGGTCTTCTTGATCGCTTCGAACCCGCCATCGACCCTGTAGGGATTGGTGCGCGAAGTTCCAAGAATGGTCCCACCTCTGGGGAGGATGCCCGAGACTTCCGCGAGCCCGAGCGGCATCTGGTTGTTCTCGATAACGCCCGCCCAGCCGTACCGGAACCCGACAACCTCGCCCCCGTACTTCCCCATCGTGCGGCGCACGATGGCCCTTATGACAGCATTCAGCCCGGGGCAGTCTCCGCCGCCGGTGAGGACCGCAACCTTCATTTCTACCTCCGCTTCGTCGTCAACCTGGAACAGACGCGGCTTCCCGCGACCGAACATCGCATTCTAGTGGCCTCCCCGGGCCCAGTCAACCGCTTTCAACGCCGTTGCCGTACGCGCGCCCGGTCACGCCTGCTCGGCCCGCTCGGTCTCGCGGCGGCGTTCCGGCGAGTGCGAAGCAGACGACCTGCTCCGCCCCGGCGTTGAGGAGCTCGAGCGACGCCGCGGCGAGGGTCGCCCCGGTTGTGGCCACGTCGTCGATCAGGAGGACCCGTCCGGGCCGCGCGATCCCCTCGGCCACGCGAAAAGTGCCCGGTGCAATGGCGAGGCGCTGCCGTCTGGGCAGCCGTGCCTGCGGGGGCGCGTGCCGTGTCCGGAGGAGCGCCCTTCGCGCCGGCGCGCCCAGGGAGGCCGCAAGATGCACCGCCAGAAGCTCGCTCTGATTGAAGCCCCTTTCCCTGAACCGGACGGGATGGAGCGGAACCGGCACAACGACGTCGGGCGGCGTCACGCACGCACTGAGGGCGACAGGAGCGGCCAGGCGGGCCAGGTCGCCCGCGATCGATGTCCTGCCCCCGTACTTGAGCGCGTGTATCGCAGCACGTGCCGCTCCCCCGAACTCGAACGCATAGAACACCCGCGCGTGAGCGCTCGCATCTTCTCGAGGACCGGAAGGCTCGGACATGGCGAGCGACCCGGCTCGGACGAACAGCTCGGACCCGCACGATGCGCAGAGATGCCGCCGGTCGGCCGGAAGCGGCGCGGCGCACGCCACGCAGGAATCCGGGAACAGGAACGCGAGGAGGACGTCCCGGAGGAGGGCCAGGAGTCTTCTCCCGGCTGCGTCCGCTTGGGACTGGAGCGGTTCCGAACGCACGGCAGTCGTTCCAGGGGGGATGCCAGGTAGAGTGGATCCGACTCATCACGCGGGGTCCTAAGGACCCGAGCTGTCCCCCCGCCCGGATGCGGAGCGGCGCGACAGATAGACCATGAAGCCCACGGACAGGAGAACGAGTCCCAGGCCGAAGAGCTGGTTGTTGGTGAGCGCGATGGGGCCGCTCTCAAGAGCGATGGACTCGGTGCCGTACTGCCGGATGGGGTCGATGAGGAACCGGTAGGCCGACAGGAGGATGACGAAGAGCCAGAGCAGGAACCCTTCGAATGGCTTCCTGCGGTCGACGGCGAGGAGCACGAAGAAGACGACGAGCGCCAGGAACGACTCGTAGAGCTGTGTCGGGTGGAGGTGTGCGCCCGGATAGTGCATCCCCGCGATCGAGTTCTCGCTGAAGACGACGCCCCACGGATGCTCGCACACCTTGCCGTAGCAACAGCCGTTGAGAAAACAGCCGATGCGACCGATCGCGACCCCCATGGCGAGCGATGGCGCCACGAGATCGGCGCCCGCCCACATGTCGATGCCCCTGCGCCGGAAGAACCAGAGTCCGGCCAGGGTGCCGGCGACCATCCCCCCGTACAGTGCCAGGCCGCCCTCCCAGATCCGCAGGATCCCCAGGAGGTCGAGCTGGTAGTAGTCCCAGCGCACGAACACGTAGGCCAGACGCGCCCCGACGATGGACACGAGGATGACGATCAGGGACAGGTCGATGATGATGTCCGGGTCGTAGGAGCTGTTCGCGGCCCGGCGACGGGCGATCCAGATGCCCACCATGAAGGCCACGGCTATGAGGAGTCCGTAGCTTCTAATGGGCAGCGCACCCAGCTGAAACAGAACGGGTCTCAAGAGGTCAGTACTCCATGCGTCTCAGGCCCATACCAAGGACAACGCCAACGGAAGCGAGCGTAACCAGAAGCGACGATCCGCCATAGCTCAGAAGCGGCAGCGTCATTCCTGTCACCGGCGATAGCCCCAGGGTCACCCCGATGTTGATCGTCGATTGGATGAAGAGGGCGCTCGCGATGCCCACTATCACGAGCCCGGCGAACCTGTTTCTGACGTTCCCGGCCAGACGGAGCATCCGCACCACGAGGAACAGGTACAGGATCAGCACAAGCAAACAGCCGACAAATCCGAACTCCTCGGCGAGGACCGAGAATATGAAGTCGGTGTGCCGCTCCGGCAGAAATGCGAAGTTCTTCTGCGTGCCCTGGAGGAAGCCCTTCCCCATGGCCGCGCCCGAGCCGATAGCAATCTTCGACTGGATCAGCTGGTAGCCGGTGCTGAAACGGTACTTCTCCGGGTTGAGAAACGCAAGGACTCTGTGTCTCTGGTAGTCCTGCAGGTGCGACCAGAGAAACGGGCTCAGCAGCCCCGTCACGACGCTCGTGACGAAGAGGATGATCTTGTCGACCATGAACATCCGCGATACGTAGAGGAGCGTGCCCAGGAGCGCGAGCAATGCCCACCACGCGACCCAGTTGAAGGCAACCACCATTGAGATCACCGGCATGAACAGAAAGAGGAGCAGTATCGGCTTGGTGCCGGCCCAGTACAGCATCGGCGGCAGCAGGAGCAGGAACAGCAGTGACGTACCCAGGTCGGGCTCCCGCAGGACGAGGGCCGTGGGTACCAGCACGATCGCCAGAGGAAGCAGCATGTGCACCGGTCTGTCGAGTTTCGTCTTCCTCCGCGCGAGGTAGCGCGCCAGCGCGAAGATGACCGCGTACTTGGCGAGTTCGGACGGCTGGAATGTGAGGGGACCCAGGTCGAACCAACGGCGCTCGCCGGACTTGCCGACGCCGACCAGGAGGACCGCCACGAGCAGCACCATCGCCACGCCGTAGAGGACGGGGGCGAGCCCCTCGAGCGTGTCCTGGCTGACGAACACGGCGCCCACCATGAGCAGCGCGCCGATTCCCGCGACCAGAAGCTGCCTCTGCACCTGTGGTGCCAGCGATGTCGCGTCCGAGTTGAAGGTCGCGCTGTATATCATGGCGATTCCGACCGCCGCGATGACCATCGTCGCGACGGCGAGCCCGACGTCGAAGTCCCTGAGCTGCCTACGGTCCAGCATCGCTGCCTCCGCCCGCATCGCCGGCAACATCCCCGCTACCGTTCCCGCCGACACCGCCACGCGTACCCTCGCCGCCGTCCCCCGCGTCATCCGGTTCAGCCGGTGGCTTCTCGGGTGGGTCCTCGATCCTGAAGTACGCCTTCATGATCTCCCGGGCGATGGGCGCGGCGATCGCGCCGCCACCGCCCGCGTTCTCAGCGATAACGGCCAGCGCGATCGTTGGGTCATCGGCCGGAGCGTACGCTATGAAGCAGGAGTGGTCCTCGCCGTGCGGGTTCTGCACCGTCCCCGTCTTGCCGGCGACCTCCATGCCCTCTATGCGTGCCAGTTTCCCGGTCCCGTTCTGTGCTTCCACGACGTCCACCATCGCCTGTCGCAGGAGCCTCATTGTGCTGTCCCTGTAGGGCAGGCGGTAGGCCACGCTGCTCCGGGCCGTGCCTATCGTACGCCCGGAGTACGTCTCGACGCGCTTGAAGAGGTGCGGGGTGTACACGGCACCCGAGTTAGCGATGCCGCAGGCGAGGCACGCGGCCTGCAGGGGCGTCACGAGCAGTTCCCCCTGGCCGATCGACAGATTGATTACTACTCCCCTGCTCCACTTCTTCTTGCCGTATCTACGGTCATACCAGGCGGGCGTCGGGACGTTCCCCGCGGCCTCGCCGGCGATGTCGATTCCCGTCCTTCTTCCCAGCCCGCTTCGCTCCGCCCAGTCCATCAGAGTGGCGACGCCGAGCTTCGCGCCTACCTGGTACATGAAGACATCGCACGACTCCACGATGCCGTCAAGCACGTCGGTGAGGCCGTGCCCCTCGGGCTTCCAGCATCGAAAGGTCCTGATGCCGTACTTGTATGCTCCCCTGCACATGACGCGGGTTCCCCGTCCGATGACGCCCGTCTCGAGGCCGGCGCCGGCCGTCACGAGCTTGAACGGGCTCCCGGGCGGGTAGAGCGCCTGGATCGCTCTGTTGAGGAGCGGGTGCGTGGGCGACGATGCCAGCTCGCGCCACTCGTCGGTCGAGACACCCCCCGCGAGCGCGTTCGGGTTCGGGGACGGGTGAGACGCCATCACCAGCACCTCGCCCGTTCGGGGCTCTATGGCGACCACGGCTCCGGCGGCGTGGTTCTTGAGGGCCTTCTCGGCGGCGCGCTGAGCCTCGGCGTCTATCGTCACGATCAGGTTGTGTCCGGGTCTGATATCTCGCGAGGGCCCGCCCAAGAGCGGGTA
>DAOWER010000274.1 GCA_030638405.1 Candidatus Eiseniibacteriota bacterium
GCGACGAAGAGCTCGCTCTGCCGGTAGAACATGAACGTGCCCATCCCGTAGTCGGACGCCCGCTTCGGCCTCAGCAGACTCCCCTTCTCGTCGGGGGTGAAGTGATGGCTCGCGAGAATGGCGCTTCTGGCGTCCTCCGTGGTCACGCCTTCTCCGCCGCCACCGGACACTGTTACGGCCAGCCCTTCGAGGAACCAGACCGGCATGTCCCACAAGCTCCTGCGGTGACCAAGACGCTGATAGAGATGGAGATGTGAAAGCTCGTGGGTCAGCACGCTCCCGTGTGTGTCGCCCCTCCAGGACGAGAACGCCGACGGAGCGAGGAAGATGTCGTTCAGCACCTTAACGCCACGCGCGGTCGCCCCTGGCGGAGCTCCCATGTAAGCGTTGAAGCTCTCCTGCGAGCTGCACACGTAGATCCTGAACGGCTTCGCGAGGGGCAGGTGCTGCCGCGTCTCGACCCGGATCACCGCCGACGGGAGAGCCGAGGCGACGAGCGCCGCGGGCTCTTCCATGCCCGGTTCGTACAGAACCCGCGGGTTCGCGTCGCTCGGGATGAAGTGGCTGCGCGACCTGAGCACGGCCGCACCCACGCTGCTGCGGGAGAACGCCAGCGCGCCCCCGGCGAAGAGGATCACGACGATGATGGTCGTGACCGCGAGCTTCGGTCGTTTCGTCATGATGGACTCCGCTGCTTGGGTAGGATCGGTCCGGCGGCTTCGGTGGATTAGACCCGGCGGCGGGGCCATCGGTTTGACGTCGCCGCGGGAATGGCGCGAGAGCGCCACCGCGAGCGGCTCCCGGCGGGCGGAGACAGGATGTGTGCGGCCGAGCGAGTCTACTTCCTGACCGGGAGGACGTGCACGGCCTTGATGACGAGTTCTACCTCATCGCCCGGCTTGAGCCCCAGTGACTCCAGGGACTCGGTCGTGATGACCGACGCCATTTCGCACGGCTTCTCGACGTCGAACTTGATCAGAGCCATTACATCGCCCGCCTTGACCGACTTCACCGTCGCAAGGACCTCGTTCCGCGCTCCAAACTTCATCTGCGGCCTCCTGTCGAGTCTACTTCCGAACCCTGCCTTCTGAACGGCGGCACCCACGCCGCCCAACGATGACACACGGGCCGCGCCAAGAGAGCTCCGACGCGACCCGCATGCGCTTTTCCTCTCTCGGGCTTACTTCTCCAACTCGACGATCATGCTGTATTCACGGGTGACGGGCATGTTCATCTCGCCGCTGGGGGCGTGCACCACAATCGCCCCGTCCGCGGTGCCCTCCGTGACATCACTGACGAGTATGCCCTCCTTGTACGCGAAGTACCACGTCCCGCTTCCATCCATGTCAGACAGCATCGTCCACGTGACGCCCTGCTGCGTTCCCTCGCCCTCGATGGTGCCCGTCAGGACGGCCGTCATCTTCGCGCACTCGAGGCCGTCGACCGTTTCGAAGCCTTCCAGCGTGTTGACGGCGTTGATCGTAATGACGACGTTGCTCGCGTCGCTCTGCTCCACGATCTCCAGCGTGACGGGCCACGTATCGCCGATTGTGATCGGGCCCTCGGGCAGGTCGGGGAACATCACGCCGAAACCTGTGATGATGCTCTTCGGACCTTCGGGTTCGATTGTGTACTGCAGGGCGTCGGGGTCAGGCAGCCCTCCCTCGGCCCCCAGTTTCGAGAGCGTCATGTCGAAGCTCTCGCCCACGACGCTCTCCGTATCCGCCTCAATTTTGCCCTTGGGGCTCGAGACCGTTACGGTGAGGGCATCGATGGTGATGCCCAGAGCGTGGTCGCCGTCCTTCGCGCCCTTTGGCTCTACCGAGAACGAGAGTGCCTCGGCCGACTCAACAAGTACCGACTGGCCCTGGATCTCCATCGTCTGGACGGAATCGCTCGTGAATCTGTAGGACATGTCATCGCCGCTGGACATCCGGTACTCCAGGACGAGCCCCGTGTCCGGGTCTCCCCACGCACCGGCGCCGGTCTTCGCGGCGCAGCCCGTGAGAACAACGGCGGCAGCAGCAACGACCGCGACACACAATGCCACACTGAGAGCTTTCCTCAGGTACATCACTCCCCCCTTCAGGTGAACGCTCGACACAGCCGATCCCTCATGCAAGTAGTTCGCACGGACCGCGGAGGTTATTCGTACCTATCCGGCCCTCCCGCGCCCCGTCCCCGCGACGTCCGCCTGCCTGCTTCCAAGCTGCCTGACCGCTCCACAACGACGGCCGGCGGCTGTGATGGCGCTACTCGCCGTCCTGCTCTTTCTTCATCAGC
>DAOWER010000082.1 GCA_030638405.1 Candidatus Eiseniibacteriota bacterium
AAGCTCGGCCTCGCCGTGCTGTCGGGGCTGTCCCCCGAGGTCTTCCATCAGGCGGTCATCGAAGAGGACATGGGGCTTCTGACCAGCGTTTCCGGGATAGGGCGAAAGACGGCTCAGAGGATGATCGTCGAGCTCAAGGAGAGGCTCTCCGGTTTCGACGTCTCATCGATCGGGGGTGCGGGAAGTGGGAGGGAGGACACGGGCGACGCGGTTCGCGCGCTGATGTCGCTGGGCATGAACCGGAACACCGCCCGCGAGGCCGTGCTGCGCGTGCGGAGCGAGGCCGGCTGTGAGCTGCCGGTGGAGGAACTGGTCAGGCGTGCGCTCAGGAGGGGGCATAACGGATGAGTGAGACGACCGGGCGCGTGACCGCACCCGCCCCATCCAGCGACGACGTCAGGTTCGACACCAAGCTTCGGCCGACCAGCTTCAGCGAGTTCGTGGGCCAGGAGACCCTCAAGAAGAACCTGGCGGTCTTCATCCAGGCGGCGCGGAAGCGCGAGGAGCCGCTGGATCACTGTCTCTTCTATGGGCCGCCTGGCTTAGGCAAGACCACGCTGGCGTACATCATCGCCACGGAGATGGGGACCGAACTCGTCTCGACCTCCGGGCCGGTCATCGAGCGCGCCTACGACCTGACGGGCATCCTCACGAACCTCAAGCGTGGTGACGTCCTCTTCATAGACGAGATCCACCGGCTCCAGCACGTGGTCGAGGAGTATCTCTACCCCGCGATGGAGCAGTTCTCCGTCGATATCATTCTGGACAAGGGGCCGTCCGCCAGGAGCGTCAAGCTCAACCTGGAGCACTTCACCCTCGTGGGCGCGACGACCAGGGCCGGGCTCCTGACATCGCCGCTCAGATCGCGCTTCGGCGTGGCGCAGCGGCTGAATTACTACGACCCCGAGGAGCTGGCGCGGATCGTCAGACGGTCGGCCGGGATTCTCGGTGTGCCCATTACTGATGACGGCGCCCTCGAGATAGCGCGACGGGCGAGAGGCACGCCCAGGATCGCGAACCGGCTCCTGCGTCGGGTGCGCGACTTCGCGGAGGTGGAGGGCGACGGGCGCGTCACGGCTGAGGTTGCTCACGGGTCGCTTCTCAAGCTGGAGGTGGACGAGCGCGGGCTCGACGAGATGGACCGGCGCATCATGGAGGCCGTCATCAAGCGCTTCAGCGGCGGACCTGTCGGCGTGAAGAGCCTCGCCGTGGCCGTGGGCGAGGAGGCGGAGACCATCGAGGAGATCTACGAGCCGTTCCTGATTCAGGAGGGGCTTCTCAAGAGAACGTCGCGCGGGCGGGAGGCGACGCCCGCGGCGTACGAGTACTTCGGGGAAGGCGGCGGGCCGGGCGAGCAGGAGAAGCTGCTCTAGCGTGCGGCGGCGGTTCAGGTGGCCCTTGGCCGCCGGACTCCGACTGCTCGTAACGGCGGCTGCGGGCCACCCGGACCGCCAGCGCCCACATCTTCTGGTCGCCTGGCCACGGACACCTGCCATGAAGATTCTCTTACACATCTGCTGCGGACCGTGCGCCCTGGTTCCGATGCGAGAGCTTCTCGCGGAGGGGCACGAGGTCGCCGGCGCCTTCGTCAATCCGAACATCCACCCGTACCGCGAATTCCAGAAGAGACTTGAGGCGGCGCGGCAGGCGTGTGAGGCGCTGGGCGTCGAGATGGTCCACGAGGACGGCTACGGGCTGACCGAGTTCCTGCGCGCCGTCGTGGGCCACGAGGATGAGCGCTGCCCCATATGCTACGCGATGAGGCTCGAGCGCGTGGCGGAGCTGGCTGCGTCGGGCGGGTTCGATGCCTTCTCGACGTCGATGCTCGTGTCGACGCACCAGGATCATGAGGGCATCAGCAGGGCGGGGGAGGCTGCGGCGGCCGCGCACGGGGTCGAGTTCGCGTACCGCGACTTCCGGCCGGGCGTCATGGAGGGCGTGAGAGTCTCGAAGGAGATGGGTCTCTACCGGCAGCAGTACTGCGGCTGCGTCTACAGTGAGTGGGAACGTTACAGAGCGTGAAGACCTCCGATTTCGACTACGAACTGCCCAGGGAGCTCATTGCCCAGTACCCGGCTGACAGGCGCGACGAGTCGCGCCTTCTGGTTGTCAGGCGGGACGGAGGCGCACTGGAGCACCGCCGGTTTCGCGACGTGGGGGAGTACTTCGAGCCCGGCGACGTGCTTGTTGTCAACGAGAGCGAGGTGATTCCGGCCCGCCTGCTGGGCCGCAGGAGCGGCGGCGGCCGGGCCGAGATGTTCCTTCTTCGCGACCTCGCGGACCATCGGTGGGAGGTCCTCGTGCGTCCGGGCGCCAGGATCCGGGAGGGGGCGGAGCTCTCCTTCGGTGACGGGCAGCTGATGGCGCGCGTGGAGGAGGTTCTTCCCGACGGGAAGCGCGTGGTCTCGCTCTCTGCTCCTGGAGACATCGCGGCGGCGGCCGAGAGGCTGGGGGCCGTTCCGCTGCCGCCCTACATCGACAGGGAACCCGAGCCCGCGGACAGTCAGCGCTATCAGACGGTCTACGCGCGCGTCCCGGGGGCGGTGGCGGCGCCCACGGCCGGGCTTCACTTCACTGAGGAGCTTCTCGCCGAGCTGGGCGCGGCCGGCGTGGCGACGGCGCGGCTCACGCTCCACGTCGGGATAGGGACGTTCCGTCCGGTCGCGGTCGAGGACCCGGCCGACCACCGGATGGAGAACGAGCGCTTCGACGTCCCGGTGGCGGCCGCGGACGAGATCAACGAGGCTCGTGACGCCGGCGGGAAAGTGATCGCGGTCGGTACCACGTCCGTCCGTACGCTCGAGTCCGTGGCAGGCGAAGACGGGCACGTAGAGGCCGGTTCGGGCTCTACGGACCTCTTCATCCGGCCGCCCTGCCGCTTCAAGTGCGTCGACGTGCTTCTCACCAACTTCCATCTCCCGAAATCGACTCTCCTGATGCTGGTGTCCGCGTTTGCCGGGCGCGAGCGGGTCCTCGACGCCTACGCCGAGGCCGTGAGGGAGCGCTACCGGTTCTACAGCTACGGCGACGCGATGCTCCTCCTCTAGACGCGGCGGTGCTTCCCCCCGCACGCGCATTCCCGTCAATCCGCTTGACAGCCTCAGAGCCTGCAGATAAAGTACGCGGGCCCTCTCGGGCGTACGGAGAGCCGGAGGTTGCCTTGTTCGAATTCCGGATCGTCGCTGTCGATGCGGAGACGAAGGCGCGGGCCGGGGAACTCGTGACGCCCCATGGTGTCGTTGAGACACCTGTCTTCATGCCGGTCGGCACTCAGGGGACCGTGAAGACGCTCGCCCCTTCCGATCTCCAGAAGATCGGCGCACGGATCATTCTGTCCAACGCGTATCACCTGTACCTGCGTCCTGGAACCGAGCTCATCAGGGAGGCCGGCGGGCTCCATCGCTTCATGGGATGGGACGGCGCCATCCTGACCGACAGCGGCGGTTTCCAGGTCTTCAGCCTTGCGCGTCTCAACCGCATCACCGAGGACGGGCTGGAGTTCCAGTCCCACCTCGACGGCTCCCGTCACTTCATGTCGCCGGAGCAGAACGTTGCCATTCAGCGCGACATAGGGGCCGACATCATCATGGCCCTCGACGAGTGCGTCGCATACCCCGCGGAGAGGAGCTACGCGGCCCGCTCGCACGAGCTGACGCTCAGGTGGGCCGAGCGCGCCCTCAGCGCATGGAGGGAGCGACCCGGTCAGCAGTCCCTGTTCGGGATCGTTCAGGGTGCGACCTACGCGGACCTCCGCAGGGAGTCCGCGGCGGCGCTGGCCGGTATGGAATTTCCGGGCTACGCCATCGGCGGCCTGGCGGTCGGCGAGCCCAAGGGCGCGATGCGGGAGATGGTCGCCGCCGCCGTGGAGGAACTTCCGGAGACGAAACCCCGCTACTTCATGGGGCAGGGTTTCCCCGAGGACATCATCGACTCCGTGATTCAGGGCATCGACATGTTCGACTGCGTCATGCCCACGCGCAATGCTCGGAAGGGTTCCGTGTTCACGTCGGGCGGTAGGCTGGTTGTCAAAAACGCTGCGTACGCCGGTGACCGCGGTCCTATGGACCCGAAATGCACCTGCTACGCGTGCCGGAACTTCTCGAGAGGCTACATCAGACACCTGTTCGCGGCGGACGAGATGCTCGGCGCGCGGCTGGCATCACTTCACAGCCTGACGTTCTACGCGACCATGATGCGTGAGATGCGTGTCGCCATAGTCGAGGGCAGTTTCGGCCGGTGGCGGCGCTCGTTCCTATCCAAGTACGAAGACGGTGGTGGAAGTGGGGCGGAGGCGAACTGAGGGACGGAGGCGAGATGCAGAGAGACAAGGCGAATCTGGTAGACAGCGTGGCGACGGAGTCGGGCGGGAAGATGGTGCTCCTCGTCGCGGACGGGCTCGGCGGCCTGCCGCATCCGGAGACCGGGCTCACCGAACTGGAGACCGCGCGGACGCCCAACCTCGATGCCCTGGCGGTGGAATCCGCCTGCGGTCTGCACGTGCCCATCGCACCGGGAATAACGCCCGGCAGCGGCCCGGCGCACATGGCGCTCTTCGGCTACGACCCCGTGCGCTACGAAATCGGCCGGGGCGTTCTCGAGGCGCTGGGGATCGGGTTCGACCTCAGGCCCGGCGACGTGGCGATCCGTGTCAACTTCGCGACCGTGGACGAAGAGGGGCGGATCGTCGACCGGCGGGCGGGACGGATACCCACGGAAAAGTGCGAGGAGCTGACGGCGCGGCTGGACCGGATCGAGCTGCCCATGTCCGAGGTGTTCGTGCGGCCCGTCAGGGAGCACAGAGCGGTCATCGTACTCAGAGGTGCGGGCCTCGCCGGCGGTCTCAACGACACGGACCCGCAGGCGACCGGCGTGCCGCCGCTCCCGATAGAGATCACGGATGGGGCCCAGGAGAAGACGGCTGAAGTGCTGAACGCGTTCCTGAGAGCGGCCACCGAGATCCTCAAGGACGAGCCCGCCGCGAACGCCATCACCATGAGGGGCATCGCGGCTCTTGAGCCGATCCCGTCCGTTGGTGAACGCTTCAAGATCAGAGCGGCCGCGCTCGCCGGTTACCCAATGTACCGCGGGGTCGCGGGACTCGTCGGCATGGATGTCCTCCAGATGGTCGAGACGGCGGACGACGTGGAAGAGGCCCTGCGCGCGGCGTACAGAGACTACGACTTCATCTTCGTTCATTTCAAGAAGACCGACTCGAGCGGCGAGGACGGCTCGTTCGAGGCGAAGGTCGCGGCCACCGAGGAGCTGGACCTTACGGCGGAGCGCGTCCGGAGCGTGAACCCGGACGTGCTGCTCGTGACGGGAGACCACTCGACGCCGTCGTCGATGGCGATGCACAGCTGGCATCCGGTCCCCGTGCTGCTGCGGGCCGCGAGGGCTCGTGTTGACGACGTCACTGCGTTCGGGGAGTCGGCGTGCCTGCGCGGATCGCTGGGCACCGTCCGCGGTGTCGACCTGATGCCGCTCATGCTGGCGCACGCCGGACGGCTGGCGAAGTTCGGGGCGTAGTGGCTTCGCGCGGGGCGCGGACCGGCCCGGCGGTGCAGGGCGAGGACTCACTATGACAGCGCGAGATGAAATGCCTCGTTCCAGAGAACTCTTGCTCGCCATTGTGAGCGGGGCGTGCCTCGTCCTTGCGTTCCCGCCCATCGACCTGCTACCGGCGGCGTTCGTCGCGCTCATTCCACTCTTTCACGTCATACGGAACGTGAGAAGCGGCGGGTTCTGGAGCGGGTTCCGTCCGGGCTTCGTTGCCGGGATCACGTTCTTCCTCCTGCTGCTCTACTGGTTGGCGCTCCTCTCGTCGGACCAGATGGACAACCCCGTCGTGATGAGCGGGCCGCTCTTCCTGCTGGTGCTGCTGCAGTCGGCCTACTGGGGGCTCTTCTCGGCGGTCGCGTCGTTTGTGGGCCACAGGACACGGATCCCGTGGTTCGTGGTCCTGCCCGTGCTCTGGGTGGCCTTCGAGCAGCTGCGGTCGCTCGGCGTCATTGGTTTCACCTGGGGCGCGTTGGGCTACGCGGCCGTCAACGTACCGAGGGCCATCCAGTTCGCGTCTGTCACGGGTGTTTTCGGGGTCTCGCTCT
Organism: Candidatus Eiseniibacteriota bacterium; assembly: GCA_030638405.1. Classification (GTDB taxonomy): domain Bacteria; phylum Joyebacterota; class Joyebacteria; order Joyebacterales; family Joyebacteraceae; genus JALGZG01. Next base: position 6,105 of record DAOWER010000082.1, read on the forward strand.
GGCTCGCGCTGTCGAACGCGCTGATCCTGGAGGTGACGTCCGCGCGCAGGCGGCGGGGGGCACTCGCGCTGGCGCTGGCCGTCGTTCTGCTCCTGCCGGTCCTGCACGGGACGCTGGTGCTGTGGGGGGCCGGGAGCGGACAGGGTGGGAAGGGCGCCGGGCAGAGTATGCGGGTCGCGGTCATCCAGCCCAACATCTCAGGTGAGACCAAGTGGGACGCGCGCTACAAGAGCGAGAGCTTCGAGACGTTGGGCAGGCTGTCGCTTGAGGCAGCGGACCGGAAGCCGGATCTGATCGTCTGGCCTGAGACCGCGGCGCCGAGCTACCTGCTCTACGTGCCTGACGACCTGGGGCTCGGCCCGGCCGTCGCACGTCAAGCTGACACGCCTATACTGACGGGCTGCCCGAATCTGGTCCCGGGGAGTGCGAAGGAGGGGGCAGGCAGGCCGCTCAACAGCGCTCTCCTCATAGGTGTCGACGGGATCCCGAGGGCTGCCTACAGCAAGACCAAGCTTGTTCCTTTCGGTGAGGCCATACCGTTCGAGACCGTCATTCCGTTTCTCAAGCAGGTGGACTTCGGCGAGGCGGATTTCTGGCCCGGTAGCGAACACGTGGTCTTCGAACACCCCGATGGGGCCTTCTCGGTGCTCATCTGCTACGAGTCGACCTTCCCACGCCTGGCGCGCCAGTTCGTCGCCGGCGGCGCGGAACTTCTGGTCAACATCACCAATGACGTCTGGTACGGACGCTCGTCAATGCCGTTTCAGCATGCATCCATGGCCATCATGCGGGCCGTCGAGAACAGACGCAGTCTGGCGCGGAGCGCCAACAGCGGGGTCTCGATGCTGGTGGATCCGTATGGGCGCGTGATGGGGCGCACGGCGATCTTCGAGGAGGGCTTCCTCGTGGAGAGGCTTCCCGTCCGGAGCGACATGACGATTTATGCACGGTACGGGGACGTGTTCCCCTGGGGTGCGGCTCTCGTGGGCGGGCTGATGCTGGTGCTGGGCCTGTCCGTGAGGGTCGGGAGCCACGCTGGGCCACCGCGTAGAAGAAACTGAACTGTCCTTCACTACATTGAGCAGGAATTGAACACTGTCGCGGAATCGGGCGCTGACAGGCGTGCCGGTCGTGACGGGGTTCTGGCAATTCGCGAGTCCGGCGGTGGTCGGGAGTCAGCCCTGCTCCAGGGGCCCCGGCAACCGCCTGCGTCTACGGGGTTTGGAAGCCCACGCGCACTCTGAGCGTGGCATGGAACTTGCATTTCACCGCACGGAGCTTCCCTCCAAGGGAGGCTGGCGCAAGTGGCTTTAGGCGTTTAGGAGACCCGAATGTCCACATACTGGGGACTTTTGAGGACGCGTGGCCGCGAAGTGAGGAGGCGGCGTGTTCTCTCCGTGGGCCCGTACCTGCTGTCGGTACGCGGGTCTGCGTTCGTTGGGGTGATAGCCATCATCACGGTCGTCCTGCTGATAGGAATGGCCATCTTCATCCTCGGGCATTCCGAGGGCGATGTGGTCGAGTACGCCGTTGATGACAGCAGGGCATTCTACATCGCGGAGGGCGGGCTCGAGCGCGTCCGAGGCTATCTGACAGAACTCGAACTGAGCAGCCCGGGCGCGAATCCGGTCGGGACCTCCTTCGAGGACAACCTCGGCGCCGGCCGGTACCGCGTGGAAGTGGTCGGGGACGCAAGCGGGGGGAGCTGGCTGGACGCCTACAACGTGGTGTCGACCGGCGTGAAGGACGGTGTCGTTCGACAGGTGAAGGCCACCGTGGTGGCCGAGACGTTCGCGATGTACCAGTGGTTCATCGGCAGCGTCGGCGG
>DAOWER010000048.1 GCA_030638405.1 Candidatus Eiseniibacteriota bacterium
GGAGGCGGCCGCGGCGAGCGCGTCCCCTATGTTCGTGTAGTCCCCGGATCCGGCCTCGTCAACTGTGATAGTGATAGCGCTGGCTGCGAGGGCAACAAGAAGCGAAGCGACACCGTACAGGAGAGAGCGCATGATGCTATCCTCCAGAGAGGTGTACGGAGGGGGCTCAATTCGATTCTACATGCCATGAGTCGACTTGTCTACTTAGCAACGCTGGGGGTGCAGTGGCTGTTGGCGGGTCAGTCACTTCGGGGCAGGAAATCGCCTGAGGGCGGAGTACGAGAATCGCCACCCGGCCGGGAAGAACCTGCCTTCGCTCTTCGCCCGGTGCCACGTGCGCCGCGGGAACCCTCCCGACTGCACGACGTGGATCTCCTGTGCGGGCTGCAGGCTCTGGCAGAGCAGGAAGATGCGCTCTCCCCGCCAGTTCTCCGCGACGTCGAGCACGAGCATCGCGTGGCCAGGGAAACCGCCGACGATGAAGACGTCGCCGGCCTCGATTAGCGCCGGGTCGGCGACGGGTTCCAGTTCCTTCTCCAGTGAGAACGTTCCCGCGTACGTGAAGACCGTCTCTAGGTACGCGCGGAAACTCGCGTAGTCCGATCCGCGCGACCCGGTCCGCGCCCAGCTCACCCGGTCGCCGTCGACGCGCGGGCGCATCCCGTTCTGCCAGTCCGACCACTTCGCCAGATCGCCGCTCGTGAACCGGAATGCGATCTCGCTCTCGCGGCCGGCGCTCCGGAGATACTCCGAGCGGAGCCGGATCACCGCATCGGCGCATTGCTGGAGATTCCGCTCGCCGACATCGACGGCGAGGACCGCGGCGTGCGTCCCGATCATCCTCCGGGGCGTGCCGTCGTACAGGTGAATCGTGCCGCGTCCGGGGTAGACCGCCAAACCCCGCAGCCACGCGGCGAAACCACCTTCAGAGACAGCCACGCGCTCGTACCCGCGGGGCGGACGAAACCGCGATTCCAGCGTCTCCCCGATCGGGTCGGCGATCCAAGGGTAATCCGCGTTTCTGGCCTGCCCGTTCCCTGGCGCCCGCACCCCGATGGCGACAGGAGCCTCGGCCGATCCAGTGCCAGCGCCCGTAGGGTCCTCTCCGTCACCCCTGCCACACCCCGAGAGCGCAAGGACTGAGAGGAGGCACATTGCGGAGAGGCTCGCCAGAGCCCGACGACCCCTGCTGTGGTTCCCGTCACGCATGGCAAACAGTCTATGCGATGATGGGGTTCCGGTGCCACATTGACCTGCCCGGAGATTCCTGCCCCCAGTTTCCTGTGTGGGACTTCGCAGAGGACGCCCGCTGGGGAAGTCGAGCTGCCGGAGTCGATCCGCTGGGGCTTCGTCGTGTACGACCGCGTCCCGGATGGCACGAGCGTCGCCGGTGACGACCTGAAGCCTCTGTGGTAGTATGAGGTGTTGGTCAGAGGGTGCCTCTCCCCCGTTCGTGAGCGAGCAGATGTGATCAAGTCCGTGTTCCAGGACGGGAGGTCGACAATGCGCCTACTCGCCACCGCAGCTCTCTTCTGTCTGCTGCTGGCCTGCCCACAGGGCGACCACGCTCGCGCCTGCACGTCGTTCGTGATGGACACTCCCGACGGCCCGATCTTCGGGGCCAACTGCGATCTCTTCATCCCCGGCGATGGACTCGTGTTCGTGAACCAGAGGGGGGTCGCGAAGGAGGGGTGGCAGGAAAGCACGACCGGAGAGACCGCGAAGTGGACCTCCGAGTACGGCAGCGTCACGTTCAACTTGTGCGGACGCGAGTTCGCGTGGACCGGTATGAACGAGGCCGGCCTGGTCGCAAGCACGATGCAGCTTGCATCCGGAGAGTACCCGGAACCCGACGAGAGGCTACCTCTGAGCGACGGCAACTGGGTCCAGTACATGCTCGACACGTGCGGAAGCGTCGAGGAAGCCATCCGAGTGAGCTCGCAAGTGAGAGTGGAAGACAACGGCGCACCCAGCCACTACCTGCTCGCTGACGAGAGCGGGAACTGCGCCGCGATCGAGTACATCGACGGCGAGTGCGTCCGCCACACCGGTGAGGACCTGCCGGTCAGGGCCATGGCGAACATGCCCTACGCCCGTTCCGCCTACGCGTACGAAAAGGGCGGCACGCGCTGGTGGTGGTCGAACCCGGGCCAGTCGGCCGAGCGCGTCGCTGCCGCGGAGACCCGGAGCCGCAGTTTCGATGCGACTCGCGACACGTCTGCAGTGAACTACGCGTTCGGGACGCTCGTCTACTACGTGGCCGCGCCCCACACCAGGTGGAACATCGTTCACGACATCGCGAAGCGGGAGATCTTCTTCCGGTCCGATCAGAGCCCGACCTACAAGCGCATCTCATTCGACTGGTTCGACTTCTCCTGCGATGCTCCGCTGCTGATGCTGGACGTGAACACTGCGCTCGAGGGAGACGTCCAGGATCGCTTCACGCCCTACGACCGCGACGTCAATCAGGAGCTGTTCAGCACATTCTGCGCGCGATGGGGAATCAAGGTCTCGGAGGAAGGCACCGCCAATTTGATGGAGATCCTCGATGGATACGAGTGCGCGCGGTGACGGAACGCATGAGGTCACGATGAAAGCAGTCGTCTGCGAGAAGTATGGACCTCCGGATGTCCTGCAACTTCAGGAGATCGACAAGCCGGCCGTTAACGACGATGACGTTCTGGTGCGAGTCCGCGCAGCGTCGGTCAATCCCTATGACTGGCACTGCATGACAGGGCTTCCGTACGTCATGCGCGTGCTGACGGGGCCGCTCAGACCGAAAGCAAGCGGCCTGGGCGCCGACCTGGCAGGGGTGGTGGAAGCGGTCGGCAAGGACGTCACGCGGTTCAGCCCGGGCGATGAGGTGTTCGGAGAGGTCGACGGTGAGGTGCCCGGTCATCCGATGCTGGA
>DAOWER010000183.1 GCA_030638405.1 Candidatus Eiseniibacteriota bacterium
AAGGCGGGTCATTTTCTGCGCATTCGCGCCTAGCGGGTGAGTCAGGGCGAGCGCAGGTTCGTGGCCGCCGGCGGCGACGGGACTGTCAACCTGCTCCTGAACGCGATCATGGCGCTTCCCGAGAGCGAACCGGCCGAGGAGGAAGTGTCCGATCGTGACCGGATAGTCCTCGGCGCTGTGGGGCTCGGGTCGAGCAACGATTTCCACAAACCGTTCGACGAGAGCGCGACGATAGAGGGTATGCCGGTCAAGGTCGACTTCGACGGCGCCCGGGACCGCGACATCATTCGCATAGAATACGAGGAACCGGACGGTCCGACGGCCACGCGTCACTCGCTCGTGAACGCCAGCGTGGGCGTGACGGCCGAGGCGAACGCGCGATTCAACGAGCCCAACTGGTTCATCAGAGGCGCGCGCGCCGTGTCGGTCGACGCGGCCATCAGCGCGGCCGTTGTCACAACGCTTGTCACCTGGGTCGATGTTACGTGCGCGCTCTCGATCGATGGGGAGGACCCTGCGATGGTGAGTGTCACCAACCTGAGTGTGTTCAAGAACCCGCACTTCGGCGGGGCCCTGTGCTACGATACGCCCGTCGCGCCTGACGACGGGGTGCTGGGAGTCGGGCTCTGTGAGAGCATGTCGGCGTTCGAGACCGTGGCCACACTCTCGGCGCTGCGCAGGCGTCGGTTCGAGGGGCGGCCGAAGACCAGAACGTGGAGGGCGGAGAGCGTATCCGTTCAGGGCGACCGGGTGTTCGCCCTCGAGACGGACGGAGAGGTCCTGCGGGCCAGGAGCGCGCGGTTCAGCGTGGCTCCGAGGCGCGTGAGGTGCTGTCGGTAGCCGCAGCGGACGATGCGCCGTGGCGGTGCGCGATGCATGGGCCGCCATGTGCGACGGGAAGGACGGGGTACCGGACATGATCGATATGGACGGAATCCGCGAGAACGTGATTATCGACGCGTGGGCGGGACGCTTTCGCCGCTCGCCGGACCAGCACAATGAGCCTCACGAGACGGACGCCGAGCTGGTCGAGATGCCGGGTGAACCGGAGCGCTTCCTGGCCATCACGATAGACACGGTCTCAGAGGAGATAGCAGAGGGCGTCTACCGCGACCCGCACACGATGGGATGGGTGACCGCGGTTGCGTCACTGAGCGATCTGGCGGCGGTCGGCGCCGACCCGCTCGGTGTCGTTGTGTCGGTCTCCACGACGCCGGACGCGGACGAGTCGTTCGCACAGGGTGTCGCGGAGGGTCTGGAATACGCCTGTCGCTCGCACGGCGTGTTCATCCTGGGGGGCGACACGAACGCGACTTCCACCACTTCCCTGACGGCATGCGCGGTGGGACTGGTTCCCAGGGAGCGCGTGCTGACGCGGCGTGGAGCCAGCCCCGGCGACGCGGTCTTTCTGAGCGGCTACGCGGGCACCGGGAACGCTCTCGGTCTCGCCAGGCTGAGCGGCCTGCCGGACGACGCGTTCCCCGAGAGCGAGTATCGCCCCACCGCGGAGCTTGCGATGGGCCGGCTGCTGCGCGGGTTCGCGTCCTCGTGCATGGACACGAGCGACGGCGTGTTCGCGACGCTGGACCAGATGATGCGCGTAAACGGCACGGGCTTCGTGCTCGACTGCGACTGCAGCAGAATGCTCGACCCCGTCGTGCTCGACTTCTGCAAGCGGACTGAGACGCCCCACTGGCTGATGGCGGCGGGCCCGCACGGTGAGTTCCGGTTGCTCTTCACGGTGCCGCCGGAGAAGGTCGCGGGCTTCCTCGGCGCGGTCCAGCGCGAGGGGCTGGCGCCCGTCAGTCTCGGCACGGTGCAGGAGAAGAAGGCCGTTTCCGTGATGACACCCGCGCGGACCACCGTCGACGTGGACGTGGCTCGCCTGAGGAACCTCATCTACGAGGTCGACGGTGACATGGAGCGCTTCGTCCGCGAGTTCGTGGAGGCCGGGAAGAAGTGGGGGTTGGAGTGAGCTGATTCACGCACACGGAGGAGACACATTGGCCGATACTATCCACGGGTTGTTCCGTGAGGCAGCGGCGAACCACAGGGACAAGGTGGCGCTCAGGCACCGGAAGGGTAGGCGCTACATCCAGATGACGTACGGGGAGCTCGAGAGCTGGGTGGACGCGGTCGCGGCCAAGCTCGTGTCGCTCGGCGTCAGGCAGGGGGACACCGTCGGGATCCTCTCGCACAACCGGCCGCAGTGGGTCATCGCCGACCTCGCCACTCTGAGCCTTGGCGCCGGCGTCGTTCCTCTCTACCCGACGCTGCCTCCGTCCTACCTGCAGTACATCATCAACGATTCACACATGACCGTGCTGGTGGCGGGCGACGCGCTGCTGCTCACGTCCATATCGACAGTGATGGACGAGACTCCGGACCTCGCGCAAACGCTCCTCCTTGACAACGCGGCCATCGAATTGGGCACGAGCGGGTTCGCGTCCGACCTGAGGTCCGACCTCAAGGACGATCTGTCGCGGCGCACCGTCGCATACCCCGACGTCGCGGGGGACGACCTCGCCACCCTGGTCTACACGTCCGGGACAACCGGCACTCCGAAGGGCGTCATGCTCACTCACGCCAACATCGTGTCCAACGCCAGGGCGCTGACCGACAGATACGGCATCTGCTCCGACGACTCCACGGTCTCGTACCTGCCGCTGTCACACATGTTCGAGCGCACCTGCGGCTACTACACCTTCCTGTTCGCGGGCGCGACCATCACCTACGCGGACCAGATAACCACCGTGGGGAAGGACGTCGCGGCGGCGCGACCGACCGTTCTCATCGCCGTCCCCCGGGTGCTCGAAAAGGCGCACGCCGCAGCGCGCTGGAAGATAGAAGGGCACTCGAAGCGCAAGCAGGCCCTTGTCAGAAGCGCCATCCGCGGGCTCAACGAGCGCGCGAACCGGCGCTACCGCGGGGAGCGAGTCTCGCCGTTGCTCGCGCTCAAGTGCGCCCTGTACGACAGGCTCGTGGCGAAGAAGTTCAGAGACGCGGCGGGCGGGCGCCTGCGGATCATCGTCTCTGGAGGCGCCTCTCTCGACAAACGGATCGCCAAGATACTCTTCGTCGTCGGGTTCAACGTGTTCGAGGGGTACGGCATGACGGAGGCCTCACCGGTCATCGCGTGCAGCCCGGTCGACGGTATTCGGATCGGCACCGTCGGGACGCCACTCGAGGGTGTCGAGGTGAAGATAGGGGAGTCGGACGAGATACTCGTGCGCGGGCCCAACGTGATGAAGGGTTACCTCGGGCGACCCGAGGAGACCGCCGAGGCGCTCGACAGTGACGGGTGGCTCCACAGCGGCGACCAGGGAAAGCTGGACGCCGACGGCTACCTCTCCATCACCGGGCGGCTCAAGGACCTCATCGTCACGTCCTACGGGAAGAACATATCACCGCGGCCCATGGAGGAGAAGATAGCGAGAAGCAAGTACGTCGCGCAGGTGATGGTCTGCGGCGACAACAGGAAGTACCTGGTGGCGCTGGTCGTGCCGGACAGCGAGGCGATCAAGCAGTACGCGAGCGACAACGCCATCGCCTTCGAGGACTACGCGGCGCTGCTCGGGAGCGAGGAGATACGCGAACTCATCTCCGGCGAGATAGACCGCGTCAACAAGACGGCACCGTCCTACGAGCAGGTCCGGGGGTTCGACATCCTGCCGGAGGAGTTCACGCTCGAGAACGGCATGCTGACGCCGACACTCAAGCCGAGGCGCGGCAGGATCTCGATGATCCACGAGGACCTCATCGAGCGGCTGTATACGCACATTGAGACGCAGCGGGCGCCTGAGGGAGGCACACCTTGAAGCTCGACGGCAAGCGAGTGCTCGTGACGGGGGCGTCCTCCGGCATCGGCCTCGCGCTGGCGCGCGTGCTCGCGGCGCGGGGTGCAGTTCTGGCCATCTCCTCGCGCGGCGCCGAGCGCCTGGAGCAGCTCTCCGAGGAGCTGGCATCGGCTTGCCCGGGCATCCGGAAGCCTCTGCCCGTTGCCTGCGACGTCGCGGACGGGGAGTCGGTGCGCCATCTCATCGGCGCGTGCGTTGAGACGTTCGGCACGTTGGACGCGCTCATCAACAACGCGGGCATCTGCGTCTACGGCAGCGTCGAGAAGACACCGGTCGCGGACTTCCGGTCGCTCCTGGATGTCAACTTCCTTGGGCCGGTACAGGCGATGCTCGAGGTCCTGCCGTTCATGAAGCGGCAGGGGCACGGTCTCATAGTCAACGTATCGTCCGTGGCGGCGATACACGGCGTGCCGTACCTGGGCGCGTACGGCGCGAGCAAGGCGGCGCTCGTTGCGCTGAGCCAGAGCATGCGCGTGGAGCTCGCCGGGTCGGGCGTCAGGGTGATGCTGGTGTATCCCGACTACACCGAGAGCGCCATCTTCGAGAACGAGACGAAGGTGGGCGGGGCCAGGCGGCCCGAGGGTCCGTACGCCCCGACGGCCGACGTGGCCGAGGCCATCGTCCGCGCCATCGAGGCCGGGAAGCGCGACCTCATCCTCGGTGCGCGCGGGAAGACCCTGGCCTTCCTCGACGGGATCGCGCCGGCGCTGGTCGAGAACGCGATGCGGAAGATCGCGGCCGAACTCCGCGAGGAGGAGTAGGCGCATGAGCAAGCCCAAGCTCCAGATAATCGTGCTGTTCCAGAACCTCGGTGACCAGGAGACCTACTTCGCCCGGTCACCCACGCCGCCGCTCTCGGGCATCCTGGTGGCCGGCCAGACGCCGGACATCGTCGAGGTCGACGTGCACCACGAGATGGTGCGTCCCATCGACTACGACACGGACGCCGACATCATCGCACTCTCGTTCATGGACTACTGCTCTCCCCACGCCTACGACGTCGCTGCCCGGTTCAGGAAGCTCGGGAAGACCGTGGTCGCGGGCGGGAAATACGCGTCGACGTTCCCCGAGATGGTGCAGCCCCACTTCGACACCATCGTCGTGTGGGAATCCGAACGCATCTGGCCTGAGGTAGTGCACGATCTGGTAGCGGGGAAGCAGAAGGCGCGCTACGACGCCCCGTTCGCGCCGCCGCTGGACGGGATCCCGCCGCCGCGATACGACCTGGCGGAGTCATGCTACATGACGCCGATGGTGACGGAGGCCACGCGCGGGTGCCCGTACACCTGCAGCTTCTGCCAGCTGATGGTCCAGCCGATGCCGTACCGCAAGCGGCCTATCGAGGACGTTGTGGCGGACCTCAGCGCTACCTCCAAGCTCCCGTACCGCAAGCGGAAGATCGCGATGCTCTACGACAACAACCTGGGTGGTGACGTCGAGTACGCCAAGGACCTATTGCGCGAGATCGCGAAGCTCAAGCTCTGGGGCCTGGCAACCCAGTTCAGCTTCGACTGCCTGCACGACGACGAGTACATAGATCTCCTGGCGGAGGCGGGAGGATGCATGGCGTTCATCGGCCTGGAGTCGCTCAATGAACCCAGCCTTCTCTCGGTCCACAAGAAGCACAACCGCGTGGAGGAGTACAAGGAACTCTTCATCAAGATGAAGGACAG
>DAOWER010000110.1 GCA_030638405.1 Candidatus Eiseniibacteriota bacterium
CAGGCTGGAACGTCATCGTGTCGGGAAGCTCGTCCGGTGTCCCGCCGTCCTTGCGGACCGCATCCTCGTACAGACCCCTCACCCTGTCGCGGGCCTCCACTCCCTTTCTGATGAGACCTGCCAGGCGCTCCGGATCGAAGTTGACGTTGGTCACGGTCGTGAAGAGCGCCTCGATGACGAATACGTCGGCCTCGTGGTCGATCGCGCCGAGCGCACGCGCGCGGTGCGCGTACATCGAGACGGCCTTCGCCGTGTGGATGAGAAGATCCTGAAGCGCCGCCGTCTCAGGGTTCTTGCCGCACACACCTCCCGCGGTGCATGCGACGCCCTTCGCCGTCTGCTCGCACTGATAGCAGTACATCACACCTCCGTTGTTCGGCGTTACTGCCTTTGCCGCTCTTTCTCCCCGCGGCTGCTGTCACACACCTATCGATTCGCCGACCGACGTGCTGAAGTCGGCGACGGTCATCTTCTCCAACTGCTCGATTACCTCTCTGCCGATCCTGCAGAAGAGGTCACCGAGAACGCACGACGCCCATCCGCAGGTCGGGACTTCCATGGCGCACGTGTCGACGTTCATCGGTCCCTCTACCATCTCGTAGACCTCCCGAATGGAGACCTCGTGTGGGGGACGGGTGAGGCTGTAGCCCCCGCCGGGGCCTCGGCTGCTTCTGACAAGTCCGGCCTTGGCCAGTCGCTGCAGCACCTTCACCAGATGGGACTTGGACACGCCCAGCGCGTCAGCCATCGCCTCCGCGGATGACTGCCCGCCGGCGGTGCCGGCCAGGATACCCGCGGCATGAATCGCGAGAGAAGCGGCCTCTGAGATCTTCACCGGGTTGCTCATCGGGGACCCCCCTGGGTCTGGTTGCCACTGCTCTGACCAGATACGAGCATTGAAGCACCAGAATATATGTATATGAGGGATGGTGTCAAGCCCTTTTCTGAGGCAAGGTTCAGCCCCGCTTCTCCGGCCGCCGCACGCTTGACGACAGCCTCGTGGAGGGCGATAGTGGGCGCGCTGAGGGCAATGACGTGGGCGCCGGGGCCATTGCCGGGGGCCATGAGACCAGGGCGCACGGATTGGACCGTACGCTCATAAGAGAGGGGGATGGGATGCGCATGGAGAGACACGGCAGCCTGGCTGAAAGGGCCATCGCACTCGCGCTCTGCGCCCTGCTGCTCGGGGCGGCCGTCGCCGGGGCCGATGACGCGGTGAGGATTCGAGCCGCCGAGGCGGCCCAGCACGTCGGAGAAGTCGCCGAAGTCTGCGGGCGCGTCGCCAGCGCGGCTCACATCGCCGCCGTCAAGGGGCAGCCCACGTTTCTCAACATGGAACGTCCCTACCCGGACCAGCCGTTCAACGTCGTCATCTGGGGAAGCGCCCGCGCTCGCTTCGACGCGCCGCCGGAGCGTGCGTTCGATGGGAAGGACATCTGCGTCACGGGTCTGATCGAGACCTACGACGGCAAGCCGCAGATCGTGGTGACCGATCCGGAGCAGATCGTGCTGTTGAGTCCTCCGGATGGGGGAAGCGAGCTCACCGAGACGGAGAGAATCCTCGTGAAGGCGCTGCTCGCCTCATTGGGGCACGAGACCAACTACGGATCGGGGGAGTGGGACGAAGAGACCGTCGAGGCTATGGTCGCGTTCCAGGAGGCCGGAGGCATGACGCCCACGGGCGAACCGGACTCCGCGACTCTCCGCGCGCTCGCCGACGCGGTCCCCGGGATTCCGGACGAGGACCGCGACCTGGTCATTCGCCTGCTTCTGTTCGAGCTGGCGCGGCGAGGGGAGTGAAGTCGGCGACGACGGGCAGATGGTCCGAGGCGACCAGCGTGTCGTCCGGGCGCAGCCCGTAGCGCGCGAGCACATCGGGCGCCAGCTCCTCCGTCGCCAGGATGAACGCGCGCTCCAGCCTCAGCACGCTGTCCGAGTAGAAGATGTAGTCCAGCTTCCCCGGGGCGAACGAGCTCCGCGCGTCTCGCCAGGTGGCCACCGTGACGCCTCCAGCGGTGCGTGGCCACGCGTCGGCGAGAGGGGTCCCGTCCCAGTCGGGTGCGAACGACGGCCCGAACCTCTCCTCGTCGGCGATCTTCCCTGACAGCAGAGTCTGAACCTGGCTCGCGCTTCCCACGAGGTTCATGTCGCCCGCGATGATAACGGGCGTGCCCTCGGGGAGGTCGAACGCGGCCGGAGCGCCCCCGTGAATCCTCGCGTCACCCGGCGTCATCGTGTCGCGCGTCCACGCGGCGATGCCGTCGAGCTCCACCTGCCTTTCC
>DAOWER010000277.1 GCA_030638405.1 Candidatus Eiseniibacteriota bacterium
CATGGAGGACGCGATCGACGAGTACCTGGACCACCTGTCGGTCGAGCGAGGCCTGTCGCAAGGCACGGTCGCCTCATACAGAGGCGACCTCACTTCGTACTCCCGGTTCCTGGCAACGCGGAGGATCACGTCGCCCGAGAGGGTGAGTTCCCGGGACGTCAGCGACTTCACCGGTTCCCGGCTTGCCGAGGGCGTGTCGCCGAGGAGCATCGCGAGGAATCTGTCGTGCCTGCGCGGGTTCCACAGATACATGGTCGTCTCGGGCCGCGTCGCCGGGGACCCGACGCTCGAAGTGGCCGGCCCGAAGTTCCAGAGGCGCCTCCCGGACGTGCTGGCGGTCCACGAGATCGAGGCGATCCTGATGGCGGTCGACACGTCGGCGCCGCTGGGCATCCGCGACCGAGCCATGTTCGAGGTGGCCTACGGCGCCGGCCTCCGGGTCAGCGAGCTGATCACGCTTCCCCTGTCGAACCTGTTCTTCGACGACGGCTTCCTGCGCTGTATGGGAAAGGGGGCGAAGGAGAGGGTCGTTCCGGTTGGCGAGGCGGCCATAGAATGGACGACGCGCTACAGGCGCGAGGTACGGCCCGAGCTGGCGGCGCGTGCGCCCGCCACGGACGTGGTCTTCCTGAACGCCCGGGGGAGACCGCTGTCGAGAATGGGCTTCTGGAAGATACTCCAGAAGCACGTGGCCAAGGCGGGCGTGCGGGACCGGGTGAAGCCGCACACGCTGCGGCACTCGTTCGCCACGCACATGCTGGAGGGCGGCGCTGATCTCAGGGTCGTCCAGGAGATGCTCGGACACGCCGACATCTCCACGACGCAGATCTACACCAGCGTCGACCGGGAGTACCTCAAGGAGATACACCGGACGTTCCACCCGCGCGGGTAGGTCGTCACGCCGTGGGCGGCAGGGCCGCCGACGACCGTCGCAGGTTTCAGATACCGGAGCAGAGCAAGTGCACCCAGACGATTCCAAAGAGCTCTTCCTGTCACGCACCACCGAACCGGACCTCCAGCTGCTGAGATCGCTCGGTGAACTCGCGGACGACAGAGGAACGACGGCCTACGTCGTCGGAGGCGTCGTGCGTGATCTCTTCCTCGACCGGCGGAACTACGACCTGGACGTGGTCGTCGAGGCGGACGCTGTCGACTTCGCGGAGGCGGCGGCGGGACTCCTCGGAGGGTCCGTCAAGGCACACACGAGATTCGGCACGGTCATACTCGTGCTGGCGGGGGGACGCAAGATCGACCTCGCCACGGCACGTAGCGAGGTGTACGAGCGACCCGGGGCACTCCCCACCGTCACGCCGGGAACGATGGAGAGCGACCTCAAGCGCCGCGACTTCACGATCAACTCCATGGCGGTCGTTCTCAACCCGGACGACTTCGGGAGCCTCCTCGATCCCTTCGGGGGCCGCAGAGACATCGGGGACCGCGTCCTTCGCGTGCTGACGGACGTGAGCTTCGAGGACGATCCCACTAGGGTCCTCAGAGGCATCAGGTTCTGTGCCCGGTTCGGGCTGTCCATCGAACCAGTTACTGAGGTCCTGCTGAGGCGCGCCGTGAAGGAGCGGCGCACGGACACCGTGAGCGGGGAGAGGCTGCTGAACGAGCTCGAGCTCATCCTGAGTGAGGACGATCCATGGCCGCCGGTGTTCCGTCTGATCGACTGGGACATCCTCTCCTCGATGGTGGATGGTTGGGAACCGACGAAGGCCGTCCGGGCGACGATCGTCGAGATCGACCGGCTGCTGTCGGGAACGGACGGAGTCGGCGAGCCCGCGCCAGAACGCTGGTTGACGTTCTTCACGGCGCTGCTTCAGCCTCTGGAACCCGCCGTCCGCGACCGCGTCGTCGAGCGGATGTCGGGGGGGCGGCGCGTCCGCAGGCTCGTGGGTGAACTCGCCGGGTTCGAGCGCGACGTCCTTCCCGCGCTTTCGGCGAATGAGGACCCCACCCCGAGCGGCCTCCACGGGATGTTGAAGCGCTTCTCGGGCGAGACGCTCCTCCTGGCCCGCGCTCAGTCGCCCGGTTCGCCCGCAGCGGAGCGAGTCGCGCTCTACACGTCGCGGCTCGCCGGGACGGCGACGGAACTCACGGGAAGCGACCTGGCGGAACTTGGCATTCCCGAGGGAGAGGTGGTCGGGAAGATCCTCGGCGCTCTCCTCGACGCCCGGCTCGACGGCGAGGTATCGTCGGTGGAGGAGGAGAGGGCGCTGGCGCGGAGACTGGCGGAGACCTTGACGCAGGGAAAGGGAACTGATAGCGTCACCATCGAATCCACCGCAGACAACGCAGTCCCCGAGGCTCACGAGATGGCCCACGAAGAACTCCTCGAAGAGCAGTCGGGCGCCGAGGCGCCCGCGGCTGAAGACACGACGCCCTCCGAGTCGGAGGACGGTGCGCCCGTGACGGAGCGTGAGGGCGAGCGAGGGCGGGAGACCGCGCTCGACCAGGCCTCGGCGCCGGAGCAGGAACTGCGACTTGTGCGCCGCCCGATCTACGAGGTACATCTGGACGCTTTCGAGGGGCCCCTGGACCTCCTGCTTCACCTGATACGTGAGCACGAGATAGACATCTACGACATACCGATAGCGGTCATCACTGAGCAGTACCTCGAGTACATCGGCTTCATGGAGTCCCTTGACCTTGCGCTGGCGGGCGAGTTCCTCGAGATGGCCGCCACGCTGATCCGTATCAAGGTCCAGATGCTCCTCCCGAAAGAGACCGACGCGGGCGCGGAGGAGGAAGACCCGCGCGAGCAGCTCGTCAGAAAGCTGGTGGAGTACAAGCAGTTCAAGGAGGTCGCGGGCGCGCTCTCGAGCAAGGAAGAGGAGAGGCGGAAGCACTTCCCTCGGGGGGTCGATCCAAAGAGCTACGCGGACCTCGAGGATGAAGACGTTGAGATGGAGGAGTTTCTCCGCGACGTCACTCTCTTCGATCTCGTCGACGGTCTGCGGGAGGTGCTGTCGCGCGTTCCGGAGCGCGTCGACGTCCATTCGGTCGACATGGAGGAGTTCACGGTCGAAGAACAGATCGACCGCATCAGGGCAGTCGTTCTAGAGCGCGGCTCCGTTCCGTTCACCGAGGTGTTCAGCGCGGGCGCCAGCCGCTTCGAGATAATCGCCACCTTCATCGCGCTTCTCGAGCTCATGAGGCTCGGCGAGGTGAAGGCCGCGCAGAAGAGGAACTTCGGAGACATCGAGATCGTGGCGAGAGTGGAGGGGTGACCTTGGCCGACCTGGACATCAAGAAAATCGCAGAGGCAATCCTGTTCGCGACGGACTCGTCGGTGCCTCTCGACAGGCTGACCGACATCATCGAAGAGGCGGAGCGGCGCGAGATCAGAGAGGCCCTGAAGGAGCTCTCCGAGCAGTACGATTCGGAGGAGCGCCCGTACGCACTGTCGGAGGTAGCTGGCGGGTGGCAGATATACTGCCGCCCCGAGTACTCCAAGTGGATACGGGAACTCCACAAGGGCAGGATCCCGACGCGCTTGAGCCAGGCCGCGCTCGAGACGCTCGCTATCGTCGCGTACAAACAGCCCATAGTCAGGGCCGAGATCGAGACGATCAGAGGCGTCGATTCGAGCGGTGTTCTGGCCACGCTCATGAGACGGGACCTCATCACGATAGCCGGGCGCGCCCCGGGCATGGGACGCGCGCTGATGTACAGGAGCACCAAGGAGTTCCTGCGCTACTTCGGGCTCAACTTCGTGACGGACCTCCCGAGGCTCGAGGAGTTCGCGGAGGTGCTGGGCCTCAAACCCGGCGAGCTGGAGCTGGCGGTCGAAGGGGCGGAGTCCGTCGCCGAGGTGACGGGCGGGGACGCGGAGAGTCCGCCTTTGCCCGATGAACCTCCCGCTGAGGAGATGGTGGAGGGCGTTGCGGTGCTGCAGGAGCTGGACGGGTTCGAGGCGGCCGACGGGTCCGGCGATGGAAGTGACGCCTCCGGCTCGGACGACGACCGTGAATCCGGAACGCGCGGCAACCCGCACGCGCTCGACGACCGCCGCCTGATCGATGATGTCGATGAGGCTTAACCGATTCCTCGCCAGGGCGGGTGCTGCATCGCGCCGAGGCGCGGACGCACTCATCGAGGCGGGCCGGGTCCGCCTGAACGGCGAGACTATCACGCGGCTCGCCACGAGCGTGGACCCCGATCGCGACCTCGTGGAGCTCGACGGAGCCGTCGTCACCCTTCCTGAATCGCTCACCTACATAGCTCTGAACAAGCCGCCCGGGTACGTCGTGACCATGTCCGACCCGCAGGGCCGCAGGACCGTGGCGGACCTCCTCACCGGCGTGCCACCGGGCGTCGTGCCCGTCGGGCGCCTGGACGCGGGCACGGGAGGGCTCCTGATACTCACCGACGACGGCGAGCTGGCTAACCGCATCGCCCACCCTTCGTACGAAATCGACAAGGTCTACGAGGTCGAGGCGAAGGGAACCCTCTCGGAGGAGGAGCGGCTGAAGCTGGAGGCGGGGCTGATGCTGGACGGGCGCCGCACGGCGCCGGCGACGGTCCGTGTTGTCAGCACCGCTGGGGCCGCCACCGTCGCAGAGATGACCATCCACGAGGGACGGAAGAGACAGGTTCGCAGGATGTTCGAGCTGGTCGGACACCCGGTCACCCGGTTGACAAGAACGCGTGTCGGACCGATAGAGCTTGGCGACCTGCCGCCCGGCCGGTGGAGTCACATGAGCGACGAACAGCTCCGGACACTGCGGGAAGCGCTCAAAATGCCCGCGGAATGAGCGGAAATCGCTTGCCCGACGCCGCTTGCCGGGCTATAATCATCAGCTAAAGTGTGAAGGCTCGAGGACACCATCTGGGCAGACCTCTAACCCCATCCTCTCATCTCGAACGAGGGTAACAAGCCTGATCATAGCTGTAGACGGGCCGGCTGCCTCTGGCAAGAGCACGACCGCCAAGCTGGTAGCGGATAGGCTTGGGTTCACGTACATAGACAGCGGCGCCATGTACCGCGCCGCTGCCCTCAAGGCCGTCAGGCTCGCGGTCGACTGGGACGATCACGAGCGCCTCGGCGACGTGGCGAGAGAGGCGTCGATAGAGCTGACGGATCGGGGACGAGGTCCGATACTTCTTGACGGCGA
>DAOWER010000282.1 GCA_030638405.1 Candidatus Eiseniibacteriota bacterium
ACACGACGACGGCCGCGACCGTGAGCCCGACGTAGAGGAACGTCCTTCTGAGAATGGCGGCCTGCGCGTTCGTCATCGGTCAGACCTCCGCCACGTGATTCACCGCTACACCTCCGCGCTCAGGAAGCGCCGGTTGACGAGCGATATGATGAGCGTGAGCGCCAGCAGCACGTACGACATCGCCGCCGCGTAGCCCAAGCGGAACTGCGTGTAGAACGTGTCGAAGACGTAGTACCCCGTCACCCACGTCGCCCCGAGCGCGCGGCCACCGACGTCGACGTTCGGCCCGCCGCTCGTCATGGCGTACACCTCGGCGAACGCGTTCAGGGCGCCGATGGTCCCTATGATGACCATGAAGAGCGTGATGGGCTTCACGAGCGGGAGCGTTATCGAGGTGAAACGCTTCCACGGCGTGGCCCCGTCTATCTCTGCGGCCTCGTAGAGCGACTGCGGAATGTTCTGGATCGCCGACAGGTACAGGATCATCCCGAACCCGGCGCCCTTGAGCACGTTCGCGAACACGACCGACGGCATCGCGGAGGCGGGCATGCCGAGGAAGCCCCGCTCCGAGAACGTCGTAATCCCGACGCTCTCGAAGATGCGCGTGAGGATTCCCACGTGCGGGCTGTATATCAGCGTCCAGACGATACCCACGACGAGCATGTCGAGGACGTACGGCATGAAGAACGCGCTCCGGTAAGCCGCGACGAGCCTGAGGCGGTTGTTGAGCAGAAGCGCCAGGACGAGCGAGGCGGCTATGCCCGACGGAATGATGAGCGCGGCGTAGTAGAGCGTCATCAGCACCGACCACCAGAACTTGGTGTCGGCGAAGAGCTTCGCGAAGTTGCGGAAGGCCACGAACTCAAGCCCGCCGAATATGTCGAAGGAGTCGGCGGGCACCTGGTGGAGCGCCAGATAGAGCGAGTAGAAGACCGGAAAAGCCAGGAAGACGGCGAAGGTGATGAGGAACGGCGAGAGGAACGCGTACGAGGTGACCGAGTCGCGCGTCCGCCTGGAAGCGCGGCGCAGGCCGGGATTCACACCGCGCCCGCCGGCTCCCGAGCTTGAGGGCACGCGTCTTGTGCTGTCGAGGCGTCGCATCGGCGGTCACGGCCTCCCTATGACTGACCCCCGCGCGTGATCACGGGGCCGCTTCCGACCGGGGACTCACTCTACGGTCAGCACAGAATTGACGCCGCCGTAGCCGTCGTCGACGCTCTCCGGATTGCCCGGGTCTTGAATCCACGTGCCGTCGACGACGAACTTGTAGAAGTGCTCCCCCGGTTCGAGCTCAATGCTCGCCCGCCAGAGCCCGTCCTCGCTCTTCGTTAGCGGTTGCGAGTCCGGGTCCCAGTCGTTGAACGTTCCGGCGACGTAGACGGAACCCGCTTCCGGGAAGTCGACCTCGAACGCCACGCCCTCCGCGGTCACGGTCGGCTCGGATGCAGTGGACTCGTCGGACTCTTCGTCCGTTCGTTTCACCAGGCCGAATGCGATGCTTTCGCCTATGACCGTGCCGGTGATGATCCCGTACTCGTAGCCTACGGTGGGCGGGACGACGACCAGCGAGTTCTCGATACCGCCCTCCGATGCCTTGTCCGGGTTGTTCGGGTCCTGCTCCCAGCGCACGCCGCCGTCGATCACGAACTTGTACTGATAGCGCCCGGGCGGCAGGGGGACCACGATGGTCCACGTGCCGTCGCCGCCGGGATCGGTCATCGGATGGATGCTCGGGTCGTACCGTCCTCCGCCCTGCGTCCCACCCCAGTTATTGAAATTGCCGGCCAGCGTCACCAGGCGCGCAGAGGGCGCATGGTAGCGGAACTGGATCCCGCCCTCCACCTCAGACGGAGGCGGAAGCCGATCCTGTATCCAGTCGAACGTGCCCGCGCACGAGGACAGCGCCAGCGACGCGGCCGCCGCCAGGACCAGAGTGGCCGCGGTCCTGCTCTGTGTATGCAGTGCTCTTCTCACGGTGTTCTGAACCTCCGGATTGCCGGTCCTGCCCCCGAACCGGCGCCTCGCCGGGGGGAGCGCCCTCACGGCGGTGCTAGAACGTGATAACCGCCATGATGCCGATGGTCCTGGCGTCCGCAAGCGCCTTCTCGGCGTTCAGGACGTCGTGGTCGCTGTGCCACCAGAGGTATTCGGAGAGCCACTGCGCGCGACCGTTCCCCCTGCCCTCGACCGGCGTGTCGAGGTAGTTGGTCGGGTTGATCCCGTAATCCACTCTGATCTCGATGTTCTCCCTCGGGCTGTAGACAAGGGCGACGTACGGCGCCAGGAAAGAATCGTCGCAGTAGTAGAGCGAGTCGGGAGTCGACGGCGCCACCCGTGGGATGTCCGTATACGAGATGTTCCTGACGTCGAGCAGCACGCTCCAGTCCTGCCAGAGCCCGACGTCTGCGGTCACGATGACCTCGAACCTGCTCCAGTCTTCGAGGGAGTCGACGTTGCTGTACTCCGAGGCCATCTCGGTGGCGAACCCGACGCGGATTCTCTCGGCCAGGTCGGCTCCACCGGTCACCGAGAATCTCGAGCTGCGCCCCTCCCAGGTGTCGAAGGAACCGAATGGGCCCTCGATCGCCTCATGGTACGTCCACTCGACGTCGTCACGGTCGTACTCGAGCCCCAGGTCGAAGATGCCGAACCCGAAGTCGGCGTCGAACTTGAATTCGAACTCGTCCCGCTTGGGCGCGGGGCGGAAGATGTTCACTGAGAGCGGCGAGCCGGTGCCCTTGACCTCGGTGAACTCGCTTTCCGCTACGGCCAGCCAGTAAGGGGAGCCGTAGGCCACGTACTGCTCGCCCGTGCTCATGGAATCGACCGCGGTCTTCGTGAGCTCAAGGCGCAGGTCGAGGCCCGGGAGGGGCGAGCTGTTCAGCACGCCCCTCCCGACCCAGCCGTCCATGTTGCCGACCGGGACGTCGATCGCACCGTTCGAGTAGTCCTCGCCCTCGACCTTCTCCTTGTTGCCCACGGCGAAGAGGCTGTCGAACCCGTAGAGCGAGTACTCGGCTTTCGCATAGAGCAGGTCGCTCACGACCGGCATGTCGGCGTCAAGACCGATCCATGTCTCGGTGTTGGAGAGCTTGAACCAGGTGCTCTGAGACTCAGGATTGTTCTGGAGGTGCTCGTCGATGTGCGGGCTGGTGTTCGTGCCTTCGAAGCCTATCCACCAGCCGTCTCTCCAGCTGGTGTACGTTGCTCCCAGCGTCACCGGGCCGACGGAGCGCTTGAGACGTGCGGCCAAGAGGTCGGTCTCCGTGTTGTCGTATTGTCTCGGGTCGTTCGTGAGGTCGTAATCGTAGATGTTCGCGTACGTGGCGTTCAGCGTGAAATCCCAGAACTCCGTGTCCAGGATGATGCCCTGAGCGCCCCGACCGAACGGAATGTGCTCCTCGGGAATCGTGTAGACGAGGTTGATGTGCCCCACGGTCTGGAGCGGGTTGTCGTACTGCACTCGCTCCTCGTTGTAGAACCCCGTCACGGAGAACGGGCCGCCCTCCAGCATGATGTGGCCGCTGTAGATGTCGGCCGATATCTCCTTGATGTCGCCGGCGCCCGTCGAAAGGCGCGCCACGGCGCTTCCGGAAGCGACGGACGTCACGGTCGGACTCACGCCGATGTAGAACTCGTGGGCCGGCCTGTTGAGCCGCCAGCGCGGGTCGCTCGTCACGTCCGACTGCATCTGGTAGGTCGTCCGATACCACCCGGTGAGCATGACTCTCGAGTTGACGGGCGTGTTCGAGATGGCCTCTTCATCCCCCGCCGCCACGGGCTCGCCGTCATCGTTGATGGTGATCCCGGAGTTGCCGTAGTCGCCGAGCACCCTCGGATTCTCGGGGTCCGCTATCCACTCGGAGCCGTTGACGACGAACTTGTACTCGTGATCGCCGGGCCCCAGGTCGACGACCACCCTCCAGACCCCGTCCTCCCCCTGGGTGAGCGGATCGGCGTTCGCGTTCCAGTTGTTGAACTCGCCCGCCAGGCTCACGCTGCCCGCGTTCGGGTGGTCGAAGGTGAACTCGATGCCCCCGTCCACCTTGGAGACGGCGGACCGCGCGGGGCCGGCAGCGAGAAGAGCAACTGCCACCACGAGTGCCACGCCTGCAATGCCTCTGTGCTTCATCGATTCTTCTCCGGATGGGGCGCTTATCACGCCTCCCTCAAGCGATTCCAGGGGACCGGATCGACCGGTCCCCGCTTTCTTCCTCTAGTAGTAGATCCTCACGAACGTCTTGAACACCTGCTCCGTAATCGCGTTCGAGCCGTGTGTTGCGAAGTCGTCGTCGTTCACCAGATCGTTGCTGTGGTCCGAGTTGCCGAACTCGACGAAGAACTCGGCGCTGGTCCACCCGAGATACCTGAGCTGCACGAACGCGGTCTGCCTGGACTCGTTGGCCTCGTCGACGTTCATCACTCGCGCGTAGAACTTCCAGAGGTCGCTCAGGTTGACGTTGGCCTCGAAGCCGTACGCGGTCAGCTCGTAGTCGGTGTCGATGTCCTTGACGCGAAACTGCGTGCGAAGCTTGACCAGCCGGTTCTCACCGGTCAGCTCGAAGAAGAGGTTCGGCCAAGTACCGTTCTTGTCATGGTAGATCTTGTACTCCGTCTTGCCCGTGAACCCGTTGAGAAACTCGATGTAGGCCTCGCTACCCCACTCGTTGATGGTGCCCACGGATTTGGCGAAGCTGGTCGACGTGGGGTCCTCGGGTTCGGCGTGCCTTACCCAACCCTTGAGGTTGACGGCCTTCCGCGGAACGCGATAGTGCCCCTCGAGGTAGTACTGCGTGTAGTCGTTCTGGTCATACCTGTCACCCGCCGCCAGCTCGTCCGCGTAGAAATCCTTGCCGTAGGTCTCCCACGAGCCCAGGAAGCGCAGCGGGCCGGCGCTCAGGTCACGAATCTCCGTCTTGAAGCCGTTGACCTCGGCATCGTCCACGCCCCACAGCTCCCCCGACGTATTCCGTCCGTACTCGGCGACCCACGTGACGCGCCCGAACTGCGTGAGGAACGGGACGACATCGCCCAGTGCGATCTCCGCATCGAAGGCCACTGCCTCCTGGAAGTTGCTGCTGTCTCCGATGAATGAGGAGTCATCGAGCGTCATGTCCTTGCGGGCGTAGGTCGAGCCCAGATAGACCCGGTCTTCGAACAGCGGCTTGTTGACCCGGAGACCGCGGTAGTCGTCGGTGCTGCTCGATATGGTGTCGCCCTCCGCCGAGCCCGGGTAGTAGCCCTGTTCCGCCGAGTTGAGCTTGGACCAGTCCACACCGATGTAGTCGCTCCTCTCGCTGACGAAGGCACCGCCCGAGAACCCGTGGAGCTCCCAGAAATCGAGTCGTACTCCCTGCGCCCTGGGCCCCCAGTCGTCGTGCTTCACCTGTCCCGAGTCCACGATCTGCAGCAGCGGCTCGTTCAGCCAGAATCTGTCCTGCCCCGCGAAGAGGTGTGTCTCGAACTTGTCCGCGTGGTACCGAACGTGCGCCTCCCGGAAAAAGAACTTGGTGTCCTTCAGATCGTCCACCCACCTGTCCGACTCCCCCACGACCTTCAGGAAGCTGTCGACGCTCTGCCACGGGCTCGACTTGAGACGGAACTCGGCTTGAAGCTGGGGGTTCGAGAGACCCCAGCTGGGGTCTCCGCCGCCGCTGTTCCTGAGCTCGGTCATGAATGAGGAGTAACCCTCCAGGGTCGTTACGCCCAAGGCGGGAACGACCCACGACGCGAGCATCAGGCTCGCGAGCAGGAGGACCAGCGTGTGGCGGCCTCTCATTCCTCTGGTTCGAACCAACGGAAGCTCCTTCGGAATCTGTGACGTCAGTCAGTGCGTGACAGCGGCGCCCCACGCGGGGACCCCTGCCGCGGTCCTCCTACCACAGGAAGATCGCCGATAGCCTGTAGAGACTCCCTATCCTCCGCTCCGACAGCAGGGCGACGTCTATCCGGACGTGCTTCGTCCTCACGCCCAGCCCCGCTGTGATCCTGTCGCGGTTCATTCCCGCTCTCAATGCGAAGGCCTCGTAGAACCAGACCTCGGTTCCCAGGTTGATGCTGTACTGGTCCTCGTAGTACTCGGGCGCTTCCCTGGGAGCGCGCCACTCGGCCGTCATCAGCATGACATCGCGGAACAGGTAGGTGCCACCGATGCGCAGCTCGCTCACTACCGGGTCGAGGTCCGCTTCCGCGGTCGTGGAGAGCAGTTGCAGCTTCGGCTCGCCGATGTTTCGCACGGTCCCGCCGACGCTCCACTTCCCGCGCCTGTACAGAGCGCCGAGGTCCGCCGAGTACGCGTCGTCGCCGCCCGACGCGAACGCCGGGTCGTTGTAGTACTCGTATCCGGGCGCCTCGATGGAGAAACGCTTGAGCGTCACGCCGGCGGCCAGACCGTCGATCGGCGTCTCGGTGCCGTAGCCCGCCAGAAGCGTGTCTTCGTTGTAGAGGTCCTGGGCGCCGGTCCTCATCCATCCCACACCGTACCCCATGCTTCCCGTTCCGTACGACGCCAGAGCCGCGTCTTCGGACAGACCCTCGACGCTGTAGACGCTGGTCCGCATGCCGAAGACCTGAACTCCATGCAGGTGAGCCAGCCCCGCCGGATTCCAGTGCAGCGCGGTGACGTCATCGGCGACGGCCACGAATGCGCCGCCCATTCCCATCGCCCTCGCCCCAAGCTCTGTCTCGAGGAAGTTCGCCTGAACGGCCCCGGCCAGAAGGAGCAGCGCGACGATCGCGATCAGTGTGAGTTTCAGCATAGACAGGTCCTTGCTACTTGATGACAACGACGGATTGGTTCACTCGCTCGAACGTCGGCTCGGTCTTGAACCTCGCCTCAACACGCATCACGTATATGCCGTATGGTACGACTTGGCCCTGCTTGTCCGTTCCGTCCCAGGGCATTGTGTTCGGGTTTCGCCCCGTGTAGTCGGTCGGTCCCTGGAACACGAGCCTGCGGGCCAGCCGGCCCGCCAGGTCGTAGAACTCGATATTGACGTAGTCGGCCTCGCGGCCGAGGAAGAACGTGACGATCGCCTCATCGTAGAGGCCGTCGCCGTTCGGTGAGAATGGGTTCGGCTCCACGATGACGCCCGACAGGCCGTCCGAGCCGCCCACGTCCAGCGCCTCCCAGTAGAAGACGCCGTAGGTGCCGACGTCGCGTATCTCGCCCGTCACGGTGTTGCCGGCAGGATTGCCGGCTCCTCCCTTGAGGATCCAGCGCTCCGTTTCCGGTATCCATCCGAAGAGGCCGAAGTTCTCCTCATCGAGCCCGCCGGTCTGGTACTGCGGGTAGTGCAGCGTCAGGCTCGGCGTCCCGACGAGCGACACGGCCGTCCCGTCCGCGTACTGCGCCGTCAGGTCTCTGGCGACGCCGACGAACTCCATGTCGTCACGAATGCTGGAGACGTCGACCAGGCTCTCAGGAACAGG